>JASFME010000138.1:0-6204 GCA_050117725.1 Granulosicoccaceae bacterium
GGGTTACACTCGCGACAATTCAAGGGCTCAGCGGCATCATCCTGGTCCCTCGCCTGTTATTCAGGCCTTTAAAAAACAAAAAGATACTGAATGGTCGGGCAATCGGGACATCAACTCACCATGAGCAGCCCGGCAGCAACACGCCAATTAAATAATTATTATATAATTCAATGATATGGAAACACAGCAAGAATTCCTGACACTCCGCACCCACCTCGAACAGGTCATCGTCGGCCAGACCGCCTTACTTGATCGCATGATGATTGGTCTGCTCACTGGCGGCCATATCCTGCTCGAGGGTCCACCGGGGCTGGCCAAAACCACGGCCGTGAATACGCTGGCCAGCGGTGTCCACGCCTCGTTTCAACGCGTGCAATTTACCCCGGACCTGATGCCCGGTGACCTGACCGGCACTGATATCTATGACCCGCACGAGGGCAGTTTCCGCTTCGTCGAGGGGCCGATCTTCCACGAAATCGTGCTCGCCGATGAAATCAACCGCGCCCCGCCGAAGGTGCAATCCGCGCTGCTCGAGGCCATGCAGGAACATCAGGTCACGGTGGGCGGGGTCACGCGTCCGCTGCCGGCCCTGTTTGTCGTCATGGCCACCCAGAACCCGCTCGAACAGGCCGGCACCTACCCGCTGCCCGAGGCACAACTGGATCGCTTCCTGTTACACGTGGTCCTGACCTATCCCGGTGCGGAAGATGAGCTGGAAATTCTCAAGCGGGACCGCCAATTGCATTATGGTGAGGATCACCAGGCGCTGAACAGTCCCCTGCACCCGGAAACCGTTCTCGCCGCGCGCCGTGAAGTGGCCGAGGTGCATGTCGAGGAGATGCTGGAACGCTATATCGTGGCACTCGTGGCCGCGACCCGCGAGCTTGGTCAACTCGACGAGAAACGTGGCGATTACCTGCTGGCCGGCGCCTCGCCGCGCGCCTCGATAGCACTGCTGCGTGCCGCCAGTGCCCATGCCTATCTGCATGGCCGGGACTACGTGATCCCCGAAGATATTATTGAAATGGCACCGGATGTGCTGCGCCACCGTCTGGTGCTCGGCTATGCGGGCCGCGCCGCCGAGGTGAGCGCCGATGACATTATCCAGTTTGTGCTTGAACACATCCCCGTACCCTGATGTCTCTCGCCACGACCCTGCTTGCCAGATTGCGCCACCTCCTGCCCCCCCGCCTCCTGTCGCACACTATCCGGCAACTTCAGCAACCGCTGCTGGACAGGCAGGCCATGCTGGACCTGTTATACCGGGTGCAGGCACGCCGCAGTGACGCGGAACAATTCCGTGATGTCGCGCATACGCGCATTGGAGACATGCGCTCGGTGTACCGCGGCTACGGCATGGATTTCGAGGAAAGCCGGCCGTACCTGCCCGGTGACGAATTACGCTTCATGAACTGGCGGCTCACCGCGCGCACCGGCCAGCCGTATATGAAGGTATTCCGCGAAGAACGCCGCCCGGGGGTATTCATCGTCATTGATCGGCGTGCCGCGATGCGCTTTGGCAGCCAGACACGCCTGAAGGTCACGCAGGCGGTCCGCGCCGCCGCGGTGGCCGCGTTCTCTGCACAGCTACAACATATCCCCGTCGGCGGGGTGATCCTTGAGCACGCGCCGCGCTGGCTGAGCGAAGCGAGCGGTGAACAGGCCGCGTTCCGGTTGTTACAGGCCGCCAGTACGCCCTGCCCGCCTCAACACGCGCCGCGCGAAGAGCCCTCCCTGCAACATATCCTGAAATTATTGCAGGCGATCCTGGTGCGCGGCAGCAAGCTGTACCTGGTGAGTGACTTCCATGACCTTGATGACGCGGCGCGGCCGGTGCTGTTACAACTGGCTACCGATCACCATGTCTACGCACTCCAGGTCTGTGACGCACTCGAACAACACCTGCCCTCAATGGGCAAACTCGGTTTTATCGCCCCCGGGGCAGGACACATGATCACGCTCGATACCGCGAACAACGCGGTGCAACAGGCGTATCGCGACGCGGCGCGGCATCATTTCCAGTCACACCGAAACCTGTTCAGTTCCCTGGGCATCCAGCACCGCCTGATCACGACCAGCGAACAGGCCATTGAAGATGCAGTACCGTTTGCATGAACAAACCTGATACCAGGCTCGAGGGCATTGCCGATATCACCGCGCCATTAGTACCGCCGGAAACCGGTTTCGATCCCGTGCTGGCGCTGGTCCTGGCCTGTCTCCTGCTCGTAACAATCGCCGGTATTATTACGTGGCGCGCCCGCCGCACCCCGCGTGCCCGCGCCCGCCGCCAGCTTGCCGAACTGCAAGCGCAATACCGGCATAAACAACTGGATAATCGCGCGGCCTCATTCCGGCTCGCGGCCATACTGCGCGGCGGTTTGCAACAGGCCGCCATCAGCCACACGACACCGCTGCCGCCACGACTGGCAGCCCGGCAACATCGCTGGCATGCCTTCGTGACACAACTCCAGCAGGCGCGTTACACGCGCACCGCATGCGATAACCCACACCTCGAGGCGCTGTTCACGCATGCCCGGTACTGGTTGAGGCACTGGTCATGACGCCCGGCGTACTGCAGTTGGCTCAACCCGAATGGCTCTGGTTACTGCCGCTGGCAGCTATCATCTGGCTGGCAGGCAACATCCTCGGCCGGCATGATGAACATACCGGCCTGTCGTCGGCCAGCAGTTTTTCCAACCTGCGCTTCCTGCATCCATTGATCGGCCTGTTACCTGAACGCTCGCGACGCAGCCGGCCATCCATGCCGCGCCTGCTTGTCTACGGCCTGGTCATCAGCTGTCTCGCGCTCGCCATGTCAGGCCCGGTCCGTACCGGTCATCAATTACCAGACCCGCCGCGTGAACGCGATATTGTGTTTATTGTTGATACATCGGTGTCGATGATACTGCGCGATTATGTCCTCGATGGTGAACGTATTGACCGCCTGTCCTTGCTCAAGGGTCTGCTCGACCGGTTTGCACAAGGTCTGCAGGGAGAGCGCTTGGCCGTGATCGTGTTTGGCGATCAGGCCTATACGCTCGTGCCGTTAACACGCGACCAGCACCTGATCCGACGCATGCTGACACGCATCGAAACGACAATGGCCGGCCGCAACAGCGCTGTCGGTGACGGCATTGCACTGGCCGTCAAGGAGGCGGGCGAACATCCCGGACGACAGCAACTGCTCGTATTACTTACCAGTGCCCACCAACCCGTCGGTAAGATTTCGCCCAGGGCGGCGGCCGCCCTGGCGAAACAGGCAGGCCTGCCGCTGTATACGATCGCGATCGGTGCGGCCAGTTATAGCGCGGAAGAACAGCGCATCAGTGGCCTCATATATCACCCTGCCGATGTAGCCCTGTTGCAACAGCTGGCCGCACACACGGGGGCGAAAAGTTACCAGGCAGGCGACAGCCTGGCGCTGGAACAGGCGATTGCCGATATTGAGCAGGCCGAATACAACCTGGGAGAAAGCGCACCACGCTATTACCGCGAATCGCTGTATCACTGGCCGTTACTGCTTGGTCTTTTGATATTGAGCATGTACCAGTTCGGCAATCTGCTCAGGAGCAAGCCGTGATGCTCAGCTGGTTACAACAACTGTACTGGCGTGAACCCCTGTGGTTATGTCTTGCCCTGCAACCCTTGTTGTTACTTGCACTGCGCAGCCTGTGGCGTCGGCAACGCTTGCGCGCCTATGCCGAGCCCGCCTTGCAGGCATGGGTGATTCAGACCGAACACACGCCGCTGGTACAGAAACTGTTCTCGCGTGATACGGCCTATCTCCTGGCCTGGCTGTTGCTCGCCATCGCCGCGGCCGGGCCGCGCCTGCCCTTGCCCTCCACCGGAGCTCAACAGGTGACAGGTATCAACCTGATGATCGTCGTGGACAATTCGCGTTCGATGTCAGTCAGCGACATCCTGCCGTCGCGTATTCGCCGCGCCCGGCTCGAGATCGAGGAACTCCTGGCACATGCCCCCGGCAACCGTATCGGCGTAATCACCTATGCGGCACAGCCCCACCTGTATGTACCGCTGAGCCGCGATTATGCGGCCTTGCGCAGTTATCTCTCGATACTCGACGAACTTGTTTTGCCAACACATGGCAGCCGCATCGGTGCCGCGCTGGCCATGGCGCACAGGGAACTGTCGAACACCTCCGGGCCACGCGCGGTACTGCTCGTCACCGATGGCGATGTTGGAGCGATTGATGACAAACACCGCCAGCAACTTGCCGGGCATGCCCGGCAGCTTGCCGACAGCAACATGCCGCTGTTTGTACTTGGCACTGGCAGCATCGAGGGTGATGCGATACCGCTGGCCAGTGGCGGCTGGCTCACCGACAACGCACGCCCGGTGATCTCGCGCATGGACGAGGCCCTGCTCAAGACGCTGGCCAGCGCGGGACAGGGAGGCTACAGCGTTGCCTACGATGACGACAGTGACTGGCAGTCACTCTACACACAGGGCATGGCAACCCTTGTCGAGCCCGGCATCGATGCACAGGGCGAGCAGGATATTCTCTGGCAGGAATTCTATGCCTGGTTCCTGCTGCCCGGCCTGTTGTTACTGTATGTCTCGCTGTACCCGTATCGTTTGCATCGTCGACTCGCCACAGCCGCGCCAATACTGCTTCTGGCGCTTGGCATCAGTCTTTCCCTCGGGCAGGAACAGGCCCACGCCGCGGATTACGACAAGATCGAGCAGCGCGCCTACCTGTTATACGAGCAAGGCGAGTATCGCGATGCTGCCCGGCAGTATGCGCAGCTCAACACGTTTGCCGGTCGCCTTGGCGAAGCGGCGAGCCTGTATCGCCAGGGTGATTATGCCGCGGCGATCCGGCAGTACAGCGCCGCGGTACTGCACGCCGAAAGCGATAGCGAGCGGGCCACGGCACTGTACAACCTCGGCAACAGTTATTTCCGGAGCGGCGATTATGAGACGGCCATCATGGTTTACCGTGATGCGCTGCACTACCAGCCCGGTCATGTCGAGGCACAGCAAAATCTCGCGTTCAGCACAGCCTTGCTGGAAGAAGTCAGCAAGCGCCTGGCCGAGTCAGTCATTGCGCAACGCGGCGGCAACGGCGCACGCCGCGCGCGCGCCGAGACAGGTATCGATATAGCCGAGCGCGGTGGCGTCTCGGTTGATGACTCGGAGGATGCAAGCGATAGCGGTCCACCACCTGCTGCCCTGGGCGAGATCGACAGCGGCACACTCGATGCGCTCATTCAACGGGGTCTCGAACACGTCCAACTTGCCGGCGCCCCTGCGGACAGCATGGAACAGGCCATGCTGCCAGCATTTGAGGCCGGTCTGGAGGATGCACGTTTGCAGACGCGTGCCTTGCAGGACAGGCAGGCGCACCTGTGGAAACGGGTGTTCGAACTGGAAGAAGGCTTTGCCGCCGAGCTCGACACACCGTTGCCGGTGAAAGGAGTATCGCCATGGTAAGGCGCTGGCAACTGTCCATCGCACTTGTCCTGTACAGCATGACGCTGGCGGTGCGTGCCGAACAGTTTGTCCTGCAAACAGACAGTACGGAAACCGAGCTGGGCCAGCCCATTATGGCCGACCTGTATGCGGTGGCGAGCAAGCAGAACCTCGACAATATCGATTTGCAGCCATTGCAGCGCAATTATGGCGTGGTCATCAAACAAAGTGCCGGTACCGTCACGGATCCGCGCTGGCCGGGGCAATACGTCCAGCACCTGCGGCTGTGGCTGTACCCCTCGCAAACCGGTGATCTGATCATTCCTTCATTACGACTGGGGCAAGCGCAAACGACCCCTCGACAGATTCGCGTTATCGAAGGCAAAACACGGCGCGGCCCGATCCGGTTCAACAGCGAGGTATCGAGCGACGCTGTCTGGCAACGGCAGCAATTGCTTGTCACGACGACCATCAACACTCCGGATCGCTATGCCACCCTGCAGGCAGAAACACCCGTGCTCCGCAATGTCGACGTCATCCCGCTGCCGCCGCGCCGCGAGTTCAATGCCGATGGCGGCAGTACCCTGCAGATTGGCTGGGCATTGTTCCCTCTCAGCCCCGGGCAACAGCACATCAGGCTGCCTGCCATCGATTACCGCCTCAGTGGCGTGGTGAAGCGTAAATATTACCTGCCGCCACTGTCTATCAAGGTCAAGGCGTTGCCTGCCTATCTTCCCCCGACCATACCCATTGGCAAGATCAGTGTGTCGA
>JASFME010000139.1:0-6182 GCA_050117725.1 Granulosicoccaceae bacterium
GCTTCTCCCATGAAAACCAGGTGGAAGAGGCGCAGGACGTGACCGTGGGGATTGTCTCGCCAGATGGCCGCGAGGGCATGATCGAACACGCCCGCCAGTTCGCCGAGGCCAACATTCCGTTTATCTTCGACCCGGGGCAGGGCATGCCCATGTTTGATGGTGACGATCTGAAAACTTTCATCGAGCAGGCGACCTACATCACCGTAAACGACTACGAGATGCAGTTGCTGCAGGACCGCACCGGCCTGTCGCCGCACGAGGTCGCGGAACGCGTCGAGGCATTGATCGTCACGCTTGGCGCCAAGGGCTCGCATATCTACACGAGCAACAAGCGCCTTGATATCCCGGCGGCCAAACCCGAAGTTATCAACGACCCGACCGGTTGCGGCGATGCCTATCGCAGTGGCCTGCTGTACGGGCTTATGAATGACATGGACTGGGAGAACACGGGGCGTGTTGCCTCACTCATGGGTGCGATCAAGATCGAACATCACGGCACGCAGAACCATACCTTCGATCCTGACGGGTTCAACGACAGGTTCAAACAGGCGTTTGGCTACTGCCTGTAACCAGTACGTTATGGTATCGGGGTGGTTCGCTACCCCGGGCAACCTGCATACCTCTCTCTTCTCTCTTTTTCTTGCTTTTTCCTGTTTACCGGGAACAGTGCATCGCTCTGCATACCTTGCACGAACCTGGTTTTTCCCGTTGCGACGGCTATGTTTATAACAGGTTTCGTGTTTAAAGTTTGACGCTGATCAAACCAATAAGTAGTGAAATATGTTCGACTGCATAATATAAAGTGATACAGACACTGACTGTCGGCAAAACAAATTATCAATAAACGAGGGAGTAGTGCATGGAGGATGTGTTTAGCTACGCGGATGAACTTGGGCCGCTGAAGATCATTCATGTTCAGGAACCATCGATTGCTTTAAAGGCAATCCTGGTTATTGATAATGTCGCCAAGGGGCCCTCGATTGGCGGTGTGCGTATGGCACCGGATGTCAGCACCGAGGAGTGTGTCCGCCTGGCACGCGCCATGACTCTGAAGAATGCTGCTGCCGGGCTGCCGCATGGTGGTGGCAAGGCTGTGCTGTTCGGCGATCCGAAAATGCCAATGGCCGACAAGGAAGTATTGCTCCGCGGTATGGCCAGGGCGTTGCGCAACGAGGAGGAATATATCTTCGCCCCCGATATGGGCACGGACGAGGAGTGCATGGCCTGGGTGCGCGACGAAATCGGCCGCGTCGTCGCCCTGCCGCGCGAGATCGGCGGTATCCCGCTCGATGAAATCGGCGCGACGGGCTGGGGGCTGAGCCATGTCACCGATGTCGCGCTCGAGTTCTGTGACTTTGAATTAAAGGGGGCGCGCTTCGTCGTGCAGGGCTTTGGCGCAGTCGGCAGGAACACGGCACGGTTTCTCACTGACAAGGGCGCGATCCTGGTCGGTGCGGCGGATTCACAGGGGGCGACACACAACCCGGATGGCCTGGATTTCGACGCCCTGTGCGCGCTGAAAGACGCCGGCCAGAGTGTTGCCGAATACGACAAGGGCACGGCCATGGCGGCCGAGGCGATTGTCGATGTCGAGTGTGATATCTGGATCCCGGCAGCGCGTCCGGATGTGATCCACGAGGACAATGTCGGGCGGCTGAAGACGAAACTCGTGATCGAGGGCGCGAATATTCCGATCACCCACGAGGCGGAAAAAATGCTCGCCGAGCGCGGCATCCTGTGCGTGCCGGACTTCATCGCCAATGCCGGTGGCGTGATCTGCGCGGCCATGGAATACCACGGCTCCACCGAGTCGGCGGCACTGGCGACCATCGAGGAAAAACTGCGCCGTAACACACAACTCGTACTCGAGGAGGCGACACGCAAAAACATCCTGCCGCGCGAGGCCTCGGTTCAACTGGCCCTGCAACGCGTGCGCAAGGCGATGGGTTTCCGGCGCTATTCGTTGTTCTCCTCCGGCCCACAGTATTTATAGGCAAGGGCGGACCTTATGTACCGGATTCGTTTTCATGGCCGTGGCGGACAGGGGATGAAGACGGCCAGTCGTATTCTCGGTACGGCATTCTTCCATGAAGGTTTCGAGGTGCAGGACGCGCCGCGTTACGGCGCGGAACGCCGCGGAGCGCCGATCTTCGCCTACGTGCGTGCCGGCCGCGAGCCGATCAACGAACGCGGCATTATTCAACGGCCGGACCTTGTCATCGTTGCCGATGATTCGCTCGTGCCCGTGCCGGCGGCCGGCGTACTCAACGGCCTGACGGCGAACACGGTGTTGTTGCTCAACAGTCACGAGTCGGCCGAGACGTGGCGCGAGCGCCTGCATTGCAAGTCACCCATCATCATTCTGCCGATCACCGAGGACGTCACAGATCGTGCCGAGATGCCATATATCGGCGCGACCTGTGCCGGGGCCGCGGCGTGCCTGCTCGGCGTGATCAGTCGTGATGCACTGGCCGCGGCAATTCGCGAAGAGCTCACTGCGCTCGGGCCTGACATCATCGACCGGAATCTCGAGCGGGCGCTGGCGGCCTATGACAGCATGCAGGCCCACGCCGGCTGCATCCGTGAAGGCACCGAGGTGTCGGCCAGTGCGTATACGGCCCCGGACTGGATCGATCTGCCATTCGAGGATGCACGCGCCTCGGCACCGGTAATCCATGCCGGCCTGACCAGTGTCGAGGTGAAGACCGGGCTGTGGCGTACGCTGCGCCCGGTGATCGATTACGACCGCTGCAATCATTGCTGGTGGGTGTGCAGCAGTTTCTGTCCCGATGGCGCGATCAATGTAACCGGCGAGGGGCTGCCCGAGATTGATTATGACCACTGCAAGGGATGCATGATCTGCGTTGCCCAGTGTCCGCCGCACGCCATCGAGGCGATCCCGGAACATGAGGCACGGCAACAAGAGGGGGGAACGCAATGAGCCGGAAATTGTTGACCGGCAACGGTGCGGCGGCCTGGGGTGCGCGGCTGGCGAGGGTCGACTACATCCCGGCCTTTCCGATCACGCCACAGACCGAGATCATCGAGTCGTTGTCGAACTGGATCGACAATGGCGAGATGGCCGGCCGGCTCGTCACCCTCGAGTCGGAACACTCGATGCTGACCGCCGCAGGCGGGGCGGCCGCTACCGGCGTGCGCGTGTACAGCGCGACCTCGAGCCAGGGGCTGTTGTACGGCATGGAGATGCTGTACAACGTTGCCGGCTGGCGCACGCCGTTTGTGCTGACGAACGTCTCGCGTGGCCTGTCGGCACCGATCACGCTCGAGCCCGATCATAACGATATCCTGGCCGCGCGTGATTCGGGTTGTCTGCAGGTCCACTGCGCGACCTGCCAGGAGGTACTCGACACGACACTTATGGCCTACCGCCTCGCCGAGGATGAACGCGTGCGCCTGCCCGTGATCGTCAACATGGACGGTTTTTACCTGTCGTTCACGCGCGAACCGGTCACGATCCCGGCAGCCAGCGAGGTCGATGCCTTCCTGCCGCCGTTTGATCCGGAGAATATCGCGTTTCGTGCCAGCGCCCCGGCCAGCCAGGCCGTCGCCGTGCTCGGTGGCTCACCCTATTCGTATTTTCGTTACGAGACCCATCTCGCCGCAATGCAGGGCCTCAATGTGTACGATGAGATTGCCAGTGAATTCGCTGAGCGGTTTGGCCGCCGTCATGAGGCCGTAGAGGCCTATCACTGTGAGGATGCCGAGATCGTGCTGGTCATGATGGGCTCGTTTGCAACCAAGGCGAGGGCCGCAGTTGACGAGTTGCGCGCCGCTGGTCAGGCTGTTGGTCTGTTAAGGCCGCGCCTGTTGCGCCCATTCCCGGCGCAACACCTGCAACGTCTGCTGGCCGGCAAGCAGGGTGTGGCGGTGATCGATCAGAATATCTCGATGGGCAAGGGCGGCGTGCTGCATGCCGAGTTGGCCTCGGCCCTGTACGGACAACAGGATGCGCCGCCGGTGCTGACCGGTTTTGTCGGCGGTCTCGGCGGGCGTGATATCACCGCCGAGGAATTCTTCGAGATCGTAAAGGTCACGCGCGAGGCAGTTGCCTCCGGTGTCACACCACCGCCAAGGCTGCTGTATAACCGTGATGAACTGCGGCAGGTACACAAGCTGCAGGCCATCGCCCATGTCGAGCGCGAGGAATTGGCGAAAGGGGGAGACGATTCATGACGGAAAAGACCACCACCTTCCGGCGCATGAAGGATCTGCCCTCGACCCACCTGCTTGGCACGGGCACGCCGATGTGCGCCGGCTGTGGCGGCCTGCAGGCCCTGCATGAGATCTATGACGTACTCGGTGAAAAGAACGTGTTCGTCAACGCCGCTGGTTGCATGACCCTGTTGTCGGTGTACCCGTTCACGCCGTTCCGCGGCTCCTGGCTGTACACGGCGATGGCCTCGGCGCCGGCCGGTGCGCAGGGCATCCGCGATGCGCTCGATATCCTGCTGGAGAGCAAGCGCCTGCCGCCCGAAGACGATCTCGATGTGGTCGTGCTGACCGGCGACGGCGCGGCCTACGGCATGGGCCTGTCCTCGACCTCCGGCGCAATGGAACGTGACCTCGATTTTATCTACATCTGTTACGACAACGAGGGCTACGGCAACACGGGACAGCAGTATTCGGGCGCGACCCCGCATGCGGCGAAGACCGCGACGAGCAAGGGTGCGCATGGGTTTGCCGGTTACAAGAAAGACCTGTTCTCAATCTGGGCCGCACACAAGCCGGCCTATGTCGCAACCGTGATCGGCGCCGAGCCGCTCGATCTGGCGCGCAAGATCGAAAAGGCGAAGAGTATGAAGGGACCGCGCATGATCATCGCGTTGTCGCCGTGCCCGACCGGCTGGGATTACGATCCGAAGGACAGCGTCGAGATCGGCAAGCTCGCCGTGAAGACCGGTGTCTGGCCACTGAAGGAATATGTCGATGGCAAGGTCGTGCACACGAAGCTGCCGCACCCGCGTATCCCGGTCGAGGAATATCTGCAGAAGCAGGGCCGGTTCAAACATTTGTTTTCACCGCAGCGTGACGAGGCCTTGCTGGCGCAACTGCAGGCCAGGGTCGATGCGTACTGGGAAGGGATAGAGGAATGATAGTTGGCAGTTATCAGTTTGCAGCTTTCAGGGACGAAGCTGGCCGGTTCTCCCCTCCTGGAAGGGAGGGTGTAAAGTGCTTTGCCTGTTCTCTTCCCCTCCCCTTGCGGGAGGGGGGCAGGGGGAGGGGAAGAAAACGACAGGTGCTTGATTGACATGACACACACGAATAAAAGTTATTTCCACCGCGGCGGTGATGAGCCGCTGCTCGGCGCGACCATTCCGGAACACTTCGCCGCGATCGCGCAGCGCTTCCCGGAACACGAGGCGGTCGTCTCGATCCCGCAGGGGCGGCGTCTGACCTATGCGCAGTTTGCCGAGGCGGTGGACGAACTGGCGCGTGGTCTGCTCGGCATGGGGTTTGACAAGGGTGAGCGGATCGGCGTGTGGTCGACCAACAATGTCGAGTGGTTGTTGTTGCAGATGGCGACGGCGCGTATCGGTGCCGTGCTCGTCAATATCAACCCGGCCTACCGTCCGCGCGAGCTGGCTTATGCTTTACAGCGCTCCGAAGTGCAGGGCCTGTTTGTCATCCCGTCATTTCGCAGCAGTGATTACATCGCAATGCTCGTCGAGCTGATCCCCGGGTTGAAAGATACAGCCCCCGGTGAATGGCAAAGTGAGGAGTGCCCGTTTCTGCGCAGTATTGTCGTCTACGATCCGGCCGGCGCGGACAGGACACAGCGCCCGCAGCCCGGTTTTCATACCTGGCAGGAAGTGCTGGCCGCGGCGCAGCAGGTTACGGCGCAACAAGTCGATGACATCACGGCCTCGCTGGATCGCGATGACGCGATCAATATCCAGTACACCTCGGGCACGACCGGTTTCCCGAAGGCCGTGCTGCTCACGCATCACAATATCCTCAACAATGCGTGGTTCTCGGCGCAGGCCATGCATTTCACGCAACAAGACCGGCTCGTTGTGCCCGTGCCGTTTTATCATTGCTTCGGCATGGTGCTGGCCAACCTGTTGTGCCTGTCGAGCGGTGCCTGCCTTGTGATCGCCTGCGAGCATTTTGATGCGCTGTCGATCCTGCAGGCCGTCGAGCAGGAAAGCTGCACGGCCATC
>JASFME010000140.1:0-6095 GCA_050117725.1 Granulosicoccaceae bacterium
CAGCGCCGACGTCGCGCGTGCGGCACTCGACAACAACTGGGGCCTGCTCGAACTGCTCGCCGAGCGCCGTTCGCTCGAACAGATCTTTATCGACATCACAGCCGGTGAAGCATTGCACGAGGCTGCCGCATGAGCATGCTGACCATCGCCATGCGCGAACTGCGCAGCCTGTTCCTGTCGCCACTGGCCTGGAGCATCCTCGCCGTGGTCAGCTTCATTCTCGCCTGGCTGTTCCTCGTGCAGATGGAACTGTTTCTGCAACTGCAGCCGCGCATTGCCGCGATAGAGGATGCGCCGGGCGTGACCGCGATCGTCATCGCACCACTCGCCGACTCGGCCTCGTTTGTGCTCATGATCTTCACGCCGCTGCTGAGCATGCGCCTGATCGCCGATGAACGTCGCCACCGCACACTGGTGCTGTTGTTCTCGGCGCCGGTAGCGATGCGCGACATCGTGCTCGGCAAGTACCTTGGCCTGCTCGGTTTTCTCGCCGTGCAATGGCTGTTGATCCTGTTCATGCCGCTGTCGCTGCTGGCCGGTGGCGCGCTCGACACGGGCCTGATGTTCACCGCCATGCTGGGGCTGTTACTCATGCTGGCCAGCTATGCCGCGATCGGCACACTCATGTCCTCGCTGACGGCACAACCGATCATCGCCGCGATCACGACCCTGCTCGTGCTGCTGCTGTTATGGGTCATCGACTGGGGTGGCAGCGCCGGCCAGGCCGACCGGGTCAGCGGCCTGTTCTCCTACCTGTCGATCCGCGAACACTTCACGCGCATGTTGAAAGGCATTCTCGATACGCGCGATGTGATGTACTTCCTGTTACTGATCGGCGGTTGCCTGATACTGACCGTCCGCCGACTCGATAACTTCAGATTGCAACACTGACCACAATGCGCGTAACCACACAAAGCAAACGCCACTTGCGGATCCAGAACGTTATCTTCTACGTACTGTTTGCCGTTGCCATCGGCCTGGTTGCGACGCTCGCGACGCGTTACCACACCAGCAAGGACATGACCGCGAGCGGCCGTAATACGCTGTCGGCGGCAAGCATCAACCTGCTTGGCACACTCGACGCACCGGTGCGGCTGCGTGCCTTTGCACATGAAGATGCCACCGCCAAACAACTGCGCACGCATATCACCGATATGGTCGAACGCTACCGCAAGGCCAAGCCGGATATCACGCTCGAGTTCGTCAACCCGGAACTCGAACCGCAACTGACCCGCGATCTCGGTATCCGCAGCGAAGGTGAGATCGTGATCAGCTACAAGGGCCGCAGCGAGCACGTGCAGCAACTCAGCGAGCAAAATCTGAGCAATGCCCTGCAACGCCTGGCGCGCAGCGGCGAACGCTTTGTCGTGTTTCTCGCCGGCCACGGTGAACGCCACCCGACCGGCCGCGCCAATCACGACCTCGGCGATTTCGGCAAACAACTCGAGGCAAAGGGTTTTCGCGTGCAGACCCTGAACCTCGCCACCTCGCCATCGATTCCGGCCAACACATCCGTTCTCGTGATCGCCAGCCCGCAGGTCGATCTCCTGCCGGGTGAAGCCACACTGCTGAACAAATATCTCGATGCCGGCGGCAACCTGCTGTGGCTGGCAGAACCGGGCAGCACGCACGGCCTCGACGGTCTTGCCGAGCGCCTCGGCATCGAGTTCCAGCCCGGCATGATCGTCGATCCGACCACGCAACTGCTCGGCATCCAGGACCCGCGCTTTGCCCTGATCGGCGAATACGCCTTGCACCCGGTCACCGATCAGTTCGCGAACGTCACGCTGTATCCACAGGCCGTCGGCATGGAGATCGTCGAGGACAGTGACTGGCAGGTGCAACCGCTGCTGATCACGGCCGCCAACAGCTGGATGGAAACCGGCGAGATGACGGGCGCACTCGCGCTCGATGCCGGTGAAGATATCCCCGGCCCGCTGACGCTCGGTGCCGCGCTGACGCGGGAGCGCACCGCGAAGGATACCGAGGCCGGCAGCGAGCAACGCCTGGTCGTGATCGGTGATGGCGATTTCCTGTCGAATGCCTACCTCGGCAATGCCGGCAATCTCGACCTTGGCCTGAACGTGTTCAACTGGCTCAGCCGTGATGACAACCTGATCGATATCCCGGCGCGCACCACACCGGACCGCTCACTGGCACTGTCGACGACGGCACAGGGCGCGATCGGACTGGGCTTTTTGTTCGTGCTGCCGCTCGCCCTGCTCGGCACGGGTGTCTTTATCTGGTGGCGGCGGCGCCGCGCCTGAGGCCATGAGCAAGCGCACCCTGACCAACCTGTTGCTGCTCACCGTGATCGGTCTGCTCGTGCTGTTTGTCTGGCTCGAACCCGGCCAGCAGGCCCCCGACAAGACAAAACTGACAAACCTGGAACCGACCAGCGTGTCGCAGATCCGTATCTCGCGTGGCAACGGTCGGCCAATCGCCCTGCGGCATGATGACCGCGGTTGGCAGATGCAAACGCCTTTCATCACCGCTGCCAACCCGCAACGCGTACAGGAGTTGCTCTCTCTGCTCGGGCTGGCGGTGCATAACCGTTTCCCGGTGGCCGAACGGCAACTGCAGCAATACGGCCTCGCCACGCCCGGCCTGTCGATCGATTTCGGCCACGATGTCGTACTTGTGTTTGGCGATAGCGAGCCGCTTGGCAAGCAACGCTACGTGTTGTTCAATGAGCATATCCATCTTGTCACGGACACCGTCTACCAGCAGCTCAGCAGCACCGATACCTACCTCATCGATACGCGGCCACTTGCGAACAGTCCACCGATCACCGGCCTGCAACTGCCGGACCTGGCCCTGCAACAGGACGACAACGGCACGTGGTTACGCAATGGCGAACCGGCCGATGATGCCGATGCCATTAACCGTTTTATCGATAACTGGCAGCATGCCCGGGCACTGTTCGTCAGCCGACCGCTTGATGCACAGCCCGAAGCACAGCAGCAGGTACGCGTGTTGTTCGGCAATGGCACACAACGCAGCTTTATCCTGCAACAGCCGAAAACCGGCATGAGCCTGATCGATACACAGACCGGCCTGCGCTACCTGTTCACGCCGGACAGCGCCGAACAGTTGCTGCAACTCCCCGCCGCGACCGCTCCTCAACAGTAAGCACGTATCTAGCATGCCCGAATTACCCGAGGTCGAAACCACGCGCCGCGGTATTGCGCCGCATATTAAGGGCCACACCGTCACTGACGTGATCGTGCGTGATGCGCGGTTGCGCTGGCCTGTGCCAAAACATCTCGCTCGTTCCTTGTGCGGACAATGCATCGATAACGTCGAGCGGCGTGGCAAATACCTGTTACTGAAAACACAGGCCGGCGCGTTGATCATGCATCTCGGCATGTCCGGCAGCCTGCGTGTCCTGCCCGCCGACAGCCCGGCGGAAAAACATGATCACGTCGATATCGTGTTCGATAATCGCCTGTGCCTGCGGCTGCGTGACCCGCGTCGCTTCGGCAGCATTTTCTGGACGCGTAATGATCCCCTGCAACACGAACGACTGGCCAAGCTTGGTCCCGAGCCACTCGACAAGACACTCGATGGCGAGTACCTGTTTGCCCGATCACGCGGCCGCAAGATTGCGATCAAGCAATTCATCATGGACAGTCATATCGTGGTCGGTGTCGGCAACATCTATGCGAGCGAGTCGCTGTTCCGTGCCGGCATTCACCCGCAACGCGAAGCCGGCAGGATCAGCAAGGCGCGTTACGAACGGTTGAGTGATGCGATCAAAAAAGTCATCAGCGAGGCGATCCAGGCCGGCGGCACGACGCTGCGTGACTTTACCCGTAGTGACGGCAAGCCCGGATACTTCAGCCAGCAGCTAAACGTATATGGCCGCGAGGGCGAGGCCTGCCCGCAATGCGGTGCTTCGATCAAGCATATCGTGCAGGGCCAGCGTGCGACGTATTACTGCGGGCATTGTCAGCGATAGCAAGGAGTCAGGGAAAAGAAGTGAGGCGTAAGGAAAGGATATTATGAGTATGATTACTTTCCGTGTCTTTGCACTCAACAACTCACAACCTGTATGTGAAAGTATAGATTGTCGGCAATCGGTAACTATCCCTTCAGGTACCCTGGTCTATCCGGCATAGTCAATGATTGCGTTCGGCCAGAAGCGGACTGTCAACGTTTACATAAGGGGCGTAACGTCAGGAACGTCCCAGTAAGTGATAGCGAACGACTTGATGTGCTTGTTAGGTTTTATGTTCATTCACTCTTCTAGAGTTACCGGTGTGACAAAACCGGGTGGTTTGATGGCTATCACGGAACAATTTATCTGCTCGAGAATCGTCTCTGCGGTATTGCCCATAATGAAACCCCGGACGCCGGTACGTGCTACCGTTCCCATGACTATACAGTCTACCTGAAGCTGTCTGGCAAGCTCTGGAATCTCTTTGCGTGCTGCCCCCTTTGGCATGTGCAGCTGGGGTTTGATGTAATCGATCGCATCCTGACCCAACTTAGCACTCACCTCCTTCATAAGCGTGTCCAGCAGTTGAGCATGATGCCGTCGAACTTGCTCAACATAAGCGTTGACCTCGTCTTCAGCCCCTTGCATGAATGCACCATGACGCAGGGCACTCTCGGCAATCGCCTCCCAGGCATGTGCGACGTGCAACTGCGCGAACTCCGACACAGCTAAAGAACCGGCCAACTCCATGACCATACCGTTCAATGCCTGGCGCGTCTTAATTTCCTCGGACGGATAGCTATCGTCCACGTCAACGGCCGCCAGGATGCTATGGTATGTTTTTCGTGTTTGCGGCTTGACCATCCAGACAGGACACGGACACTTACGCAGCAGATGCATATCGTCACCGGAAAAGAAACGGTTCAGCCACTCCGGTGACTCAGGACATTTGATCACCATGTCATGCGCGTTGCGCAATACCTCTCGAATGACCTCCAGGAACGGCGTACCGCTCAGGACCTTGGTCGTGATTTCGATGCGGGCCTTATAGGGTTCAATCAAAGTGTCCAGGTACTGTGCCTGGGTCTCAGTCAATCTCTCCTGTAACGCAAAAGGGCTGGTCCACTCTTGCGAGACACTGGCCGCAGTGTGAACTGGCTCGGTAACCATAACGACAGTTACCCTAGCCTGGTTGTTCTCGGCCAGTGCGACTGCCTGTTCAAGAGAGTATTGCTCGGCAGATTGCCTATCAATCACGCAAAGAATGTTTTTAAACCGTTTCATTTCGCTCGCCTTCTTTCATATTTAGGGTTTTTTTGTAATTAGCCAGTATGTTGTACCTAATGCCAATACAACTGCAGCAGTGCCATAAATAAATGGAGGAGTAATTTTCTCAAAATCAAATATAATGACTTTACGCGCAATGGCCATCAATGCAGTAGCAATTACCAGACGAACGGGAATTATATTGGTGCTTAAATACATACTGATATTAATAAATATTTCAATGGCTATAAGTACTGCTAAAAATGCACCAAATGTCGCGAGTATGTCATTTATTTGCAGCAGCAAGAGCGGTGGTGCTGTTAGTCTCTGATATAAAACATAGATTACATCACCTATACCCCATACAATGACAAGAACCATTAAAACAGCTAATACTTTAACAGCTAATCTGATTATTCTATGAAGGAAACGTATTGTTGTATCTTCATGTTCTAAATGAAGATCATGTCCAGGTTCATGTTCGAAAACTTCAGTATCTTTTGAATTCATCGGGGCACCTGTTCTTGTAATGTGAACCTAACAGTTACTATACGAACCCGACTCGCTCCGCATAGTTAATATAATTCGTTTCTAATATTGTTTTGTATTTCATTGTTTTTCATGAAGATTATAATTTTACTCTCTCATTATCAATTTAGGTAAATCGAGACTCACCGCTCCAATGTGCAATATATATCTCCAGAGTACATTTGGTCTCATTGCTATACTTGGTAATTGAACTTTTCAGTAAATTAACACTCACTGCGAATAACCGACCAAGGGTCGAGAGCGGTCAAACCATGCCTCTGGGCAACCAGGTTTTATCCATTTCGGATACGTTAAGCTTCATGCACACAATCTATACGGTTTGTTGTGCATTCCATCTACC
>JASFME010000141.1:0-6083 GCA_050117725.1 Granulosicoccaceae bacterium
GGGCATTCTTTGCCATGCCGACCGCGCCCTCGATAGTCGCGACGATGAACATGGCGACATTGTCGCAATCAATATCCTCGCGCACGAGGCCGGCGCCCTGGCCGCGGCTCAGTGCCTCGACAATGCTGCGATGCCAGAGCATGTACACATCGTGGATACGCTGGCGAAAGCCCTCGTCGATAGAGGACATCTCCTGTGCGAGGTTGTTGAGCGGGCACCCCAGTCTGAGCAGGATATCGTCACCCATACTCTCGCGAGCCTGCCTGATGACCTCGATAAGACCGTCGATCGGGTCACGATACTGTTTCAGCGGCGCGATCCAGATCTCATGAATAAAAGCGGTCAGTCGTTCCTCGACGACGGCGTAGCCGAGCGCCTGCTTGGTCGGAAAATGATGATACAATGCACCTTTCGTGAGGCCGGTATCCTCGAGGATACGTTTCAGGCTCGCGGCCTGGAAACCGTGCAGGTGAAACTCCTGCATCGCAGCATCGAGCAAGCGCTCACGGGTCTGGTCAGGATTGCGTTGACGTAACATACCGACCAGTATGTATGTATGATTCCAGATTGTCAATGCAGGTACTATTTACTATTTTATCATGTTGTTAGAAGTGTTTTTTAAAGTTAATGAATAGCAAGGATTACGTATTACAACCGGCGTTACCGGCAGCTGGCACGCACCACAACTGGGGCCGCCTGTACGGGTGTGCAGATGGCCTGGCCATCGCCGAGGCGGCACGTGAACATGCCGGGCCGGTCATAGTCATCACACCGGATACGCCCACCAGCCAGCGGCTGGAGGCGGAGATCCGCTTTTTCCTCGATGATCCGGCTTGCCCGATCCTGCCTTTTCCGGACTGGGAAACCCTGCCCTACGATATTTTCTCACCGCACCAGGACATTATCTCGCGTCGTCTGGAAACGTTGTATAGATTGCCGGGACTTGGGCATGGCATCGTACTGCTGCCGGTTGCCACACTCATGCAGCGGCTGCCGCCACGCGAATATGTTGAATCCGGTTGCCTGGTGTTCGAAACCGGTGACAGGCTGGATATCACCAGCCTGCGGACGCGGCTCGAGCAGGCTGGCTACCTGTGTGTGCCGCAGGTAAACGATCACGGTGATTTTGCTGTACGGGGCAGCGTCATAGACCTTTACCCGATGGGCAGCGCCCTGCCTTACCGGCTCGACCTGTTCGATGACGAGATCGAATCGATTCGCAGCTTTGACCCGGAAAGCCAGCGTTCACTCGACAAGATCGAGCAGGTTCGTTTGCTGCCGGCACGTGAATTCCCGCTCGACGAGGCAGGTATCGGCCGTTTCCGGCAGCGTTTCCGCGAGCGTTTTGATATAAAACCACAGGACAGTGTGATTTATCGCGACGTCAGCCAGGGCATCGCCTCACCCGGGCTCGAGTACTTCCTGCCGCTGTTCTTCGACCATGTCGCCAGCCTGTTCGATTACCTGCCGGACAACAGCCTGCTCGTGACGATTGATGATACGGACAATGCCGCGCAGGAGTTCCATGACGAAATTCTGCAGCGTCATGAACAGCTCAAATACGATATTGAACGTCCCCTGCTCGACCCCGATGAAGTCTTCCTTTCGAACGAGCACCTCGGTGAATCAATTGCCGCGCATACCGCCATTCATTTGCAGCGTTTCGAACTGGATGTCGATGAAACCAGCATTAACTTCCCGAGCAAGGCACCACCCTCACTGACCTTCAACACGCGCGCGGGGGAACCCGCCTCGGAACTCGTGCGCTTTATTGACCGCTATCCCGGCCGAATCCTGTTCGCCGCAGAAAGTGCCGGCCGGCGTGAAGTGCTGCTGGATATCCTGCAACGTCACCAGCTACGGCCCGGGAGTGTCGAAAACTGGCAGGCCTTTCTGGCCAGTGATGACAAGCTCGGTATCACGGTCGCGCCGCTCGAGCTGGGGCTGAACCTCGAAGACCCGGCAATCGCGATCATCGCCGAACCGCAACTGTTCGGTGAACAGGCCAAACAGAAACGGCGGCGCAGGAGTAACCGCGATACTGACAACATTATCCGCAACCTGACCGAGTTGAGCATCGGCGCACCGGTTGTACACGAAGAACATGGCGTCGGGCGTTACCTCGGTCTGCAGACCCTCGATATCGGCGGCATCAAGGGCGAGTTCCTGATGCTTGAATACGCCAACAATGACAAACTGTATGTGCCGGTCGCCTCGTTATTTTTAATCAGTCGCTACACGGGCGTTGACCCGGAACATGCACCCTTGCACAAACTCGGCAGCGACCAGTGGTCGCGCGCGCGGCGCAAGGCCGTTGAGAAAGCGCGGGATGTCGCCGCTGAATTGCTCGATCTGTATGCACGCCGCGCTGCGCGCAAGGGCTTTTCGTATGGCACACCGGGCGATGAATACGCCGGTTTTGCCGCGGCCTTTCCCTTCGAGGAGACCGCCGATCAGCATGACGCCATCAATGATGTCTTGCAGGACATGGCATCCGATCAGCCCATGGACCGTCTGGTCTGCGGCGATGTCGGTTTCGGCAAGACCGAGGTCGCGATGCGCGCCGCCTTCATGGCCGTGCATGCCGGCAAGCAGGTTGCCATACTTGTGCCCACCACGCTGCTCGCGCAACAACATTTTGAAAACTTCTCGGATCGTTTTGCCGACTGGCCGGTGCGTATTGCCGTGCTGTCACGCTTCCGTACCGGCAAGCAACAAACTGAAACCATTGCCGAGATCGCCGGGGGCAAGATCGATATCGTGATCGGCACCCACAAGCTGTTGCAGGAAGGTATCAAGTTCAAGAACCTGGGCCTGACCATCATTGACGAGGAACATCGCTTCGGTGTCAACCAGAAGGAGCGTTTCAAGAAACTGCGTACCGAGGTCGATGTACTTACCCTGACCGCGACCCCCATCCCGCGCACGCTGAACATGGCGTTGTCGCAAATTCGCGACATGTCCGTAATTGCCACGCCACCCACGAGCCGGCTATCGATCAAGACCTTTGTACGCGAGTGGGATGACACACTGATCCACGAGGCCTGCCAGCGTGAGATCCGCCGCGGCGGCCAGGTGTACTTTGTGCATAATGAAGTCAAGACGATTGAAAAGATCCGCGCACAACTTGAGCAGCTGGTACCGGAAGCGAATATCCGCGTCGCCCATGGCCAGATGCGTGAGCGCGAGCTCGAGCAGGTCATGCTCGATTTCTATCACCAGCGTTTTAACCTGCTGTTATGCACGACGATTATCGAGACCGGCATCGACGTACCCAGCGCCAACACGATGGTCATCAACCGTGCTGATCGTTTTGGCCTGGCGCAGCTTTACCAGTTGCGCGGCCGGGTCGGCCGTTCGCATCACCGTGCCTATGCCTACCTGGTGCGTCCGGAACGCCGCGCCATGACCAGTGACGCGGTGAAACGGCTCGAGGCCATCGAATCACTCGAGGACCTCGGTACCGGCTTCATGCTTGCCACGCACGACCTCGAGATCCGCGGTGCCGGTGAACTGCTTGGTGATGAACAAAGCGGCCAGATCCAGGAGGTCGGCTTTTCCCTCTACACCGACTTGCTGGAGCGTGCGGTCGAGGCCCTCAAGTCAGGCAAGGAGCCGGACCTCGACAAGCCGCTGCATTATGGCGCCGAGATAAACCTGCATCTGCCGGCCCTGATCCCGGAAGACTACCTGCCCGATGTGCATACCCGGCTGATTATGTACAAGCGCATCTCGCATGCCGAGGACGAGGAACGTTTGCGTGAGCTGCAAGTCGAAATGATCGACCGCTTCGGTTTGTTACCCGAGCAGGTCAAGACGCTGTTCGCCGTCACACGCCTGAAACAAATCGCCACCCCGCTGGGTATCGACAAGATCGATATCGGCAATAACGGTGGCCGCCTGCTGTTCGGGGCCGAACCCCACATCGACACGGGTATGCTGATCACCCTGATCCAGACACAGTCACAACGCTACCGTTTTGACGGCAAACGCACCTTGCGGATCAATGAAACAGTCCCCGAGGAAAAACGTGAGGCAGTCGTCGAGAGGCTACTGGATACCCTGAGCAACAAAGATGCGGCATAATGCAGCCATGAAAGCAACCAAACAGACTATTCATTGGCTGTGCCTGGCACTTGTCATGTTCTTACCGGCAAGCGGTTTCGCTGTAGAGCAGGATGCTGATCCCTGGTATGAAATAGAAGTCATTGTATTCGAACCCGTCGAACCACCGCAGACAACCGAAAAGTGGTCACAGATTGTTGAAGAACCGGCACTCGATACAGCCGTTGAGCTTCACGCACCAAATAGCCGGGCTGGCAACCCGCAACCAGCGACAGCAGCTTTCCAGCAGCTCGACGCGGCCAGCCTGAAACTGACGCCCCAGGTCAAACGTCTGACTGCCGGCAATCGTTACCACGTACTGCTGCACACTGCATGGCGGCAGCCGTTGCAGGAAAATGGTCCTGGCACAATGGTATATATCAGTTCCCTGCCCCGCGGCGATTTATATACAGAAACGGTGTCACAGGCAGCGCCGAACCATGTGACGGGGGTAATTACGCTGTTGCTGACGCGTTACCTGCACATCAAGGCGCACCTTGTCTATACGAACCCGGATATTGAGCTGGCCCGACAAATCATCGAGCAGGACAACAGTTCACCGGTGATCGAGCGTTTTGTCATGAAAGAGTCGCGCCGGGTGAAGCTCCAGGAGTTGCATTATTTCGACCACCCGTACTTTGGCCTGATTGCCCGCATTATTCGCTATGAACCACCACGGCCTGACGCACAACCGGCCTCACAATAGCGGTACGACTGCCTCGAGCAACTGCCGGGCCTTGATCATGCCGGCCTTGAGGTTCTCATCAACCATTTTCATCGTGATCACGCCCTCGCCTCGCCCTGCCGCCATGTTGGCAACCACCGCGCAGGTGGCATAACAAAGATCGAGTTCACGGGCGAGCGCCGCTTCCGGCATGCCGGTCATGCCGACCATGTCACAACCATCACCTTCCAGCCGGTCAATCTCGGCAGCAGACTCAAGCCTTGGGCCCTGGGTTGCACCATAGGTGGCGTGTTCACTGATCTGATGCCCTGCCTCGCGGGCCGCCTTGATCATGACATCACGGACCGCGTCACAATACGGCTGCGTAAAATCAATATGCGTTACCCCGCCCTCGCTATCGTCAAAGAACGTATGATCACGGGAATAGGTGTAATCAATAATCTGGTCGGGGAAGGCGATACTTGCCGGCACCAGGTCGCTGCGGATCCCGCCGACCGCGGCAACTGCAATCACTTTCTCCACACCGAGTGATTTGAGCGCCCACATATTTGCACGGTAATTGACACGGTGCGGTGAGATAGTGTGTCCGTAGCCATGGCGCGCCAGAAATACGACATCGGTATCCGAGATGGTACCAAAGGTCAGTGGCGCCGACGGATCGCCATAAGGTGTGCGAACTACTTCACGGTGATCAATGTTCAGCGTCCTGAACGAGGTCAGACCGGTGCCGCCGATAATTGCAATACGGCTCATCGTGCTACATTCCTTTCACTGCATAAATGCCAGCTGCGTTCCGCAAATAACCCTTATAGTCCATACCATAACCAAATACATAGCGGTTTGGTACCGTCAGGCCGATAACGTCGGGTTTGATGTCGACACTGGCGGCATCGAGTTTCGCGACCAGTACCGCACTGACAAGTTCGCGTGTCCCTGCCTGGCGGCAGAAATCGAGGATCGCGGCAAGCGTGATTCCTTCATCGAAGATATCGTCGAGCACCAGCACATTACGGTTGGCAAGTGTTTCGGCCGGTTTGCGTAACCAGGTGATCTCGCCACCTTGTGTACCATGTTGATAACGCGTGGCATGCAGGTAATCGAGCGCAACAGGCATCTTCAGGCGAGGCAAAAGCTTGCCTGCGAGTACCACCGCCCCGTTCATCGTGCACAGTAGCAGCAATTCTTCATCGCCAAACCGGGCGTTGATGGCATCGGCCATGCGATCCAGGCAAGCCTCAACTTCGGTCCCGGTGTACAGGCAATCTGCCTCGGCAGCGACCCCCCGCACTTCATC
>JASFME010000142.1:0-6066 GCA_050117725.1 Granulosicoccaceae bacterium
CTTGAACTGGGCACGAGTGCGAAGATGTTATCGATCGTGCCGCTGCTCGCCGGTGGTGGCCTGTTTGAAACGGGTGCCGGCGGCTCTGCGCCGAAGCACGTCGAGCAGTTGCTGACTGAAAACCACCTGCGCTGGGATTCACTCGGCGAGTTCCTGGCGCTGGCCGTGTCGATTGAAGATATGGCGCTCAAGACCGGTAATGACAAGGCGAAGGTGCTGGCCGCGGCACTGGACAGGGCCAACAGTCAATTCCTCAACAATAACAAGTCTCCCTCGCGCAAGGTCGGCGAGCTGGATACGCGCGGCAGTCATTTCTACCTGGCGATGTACTGGGCGCAGGCCCTGGCGGCGCAGGATGAGGACAGCGAGCTGCAAGCACGCTTCACACAAGTCGCCGAGCAGCTGACCACTAACGAGGCGAAAATCATCGACGAGCTGAACAGCGTGCAGGGCAAGCCGGTTGACCTGAAAGGCTACTACCGACCGGATGTTGAGACGGTGGCACAGGTTATGCGCCCGAGCCAGACGTTCAACGCCGTGATTGACAGCCTGGGACAGGAAGAGAAATAACGAATGTTTAATGGGGCTGGCGGGATAACATAATCATTTCTCCGGTCCCGTTTCGTCGTGTCTCCAGGGTTTTCGTCCTATACTGTGTGTATGACGAAAAACACGATGCAATTTCTGTATGGTGATCGCGAGTTGCTGATCCAGGTAGCCGACCTGTTCGCTGCCCCCGTGGATGTGATTGTTAACCCTGCCAATGGCAACCTGTCACATGGTGGCGGCATAGCGGGCCAGGTCGTGGCACATGGTGGCGAGATCATCCAGCGCGAAAGCGATCAGTTCATCAAGGAACATGGCCCGCTCGAAAGCGGCATGGTGGCCATGACCTCGGCTGGCGCCCTGCCTTACCAGGCCATTCTGCACGCCGTCGGCCCACGCATGGGAGAGGGCGACGAGCAGGAAAAACTCACGCAAGCAATATCCAGCTGCCTGAAGTTGTGCCAGATGCATGACTGGCAGGCGATTGCTTTTCCGGCGATCAGCGCGGGAATTTTCCGCGTGCCGCTGGCCACTGTTGCCAGGGGCTTTTACCGTGCGATTACCTCGTTCTGGGATGCACGGGATGATGGTGCGCCGGAAAAGATCATGGTTTGTTTGACGCAAGACAATTTCGAACCGTTCGTGCTGGCCTTCAGGGAAGCCTCGATGATGCCGGATGAGGGCAATGTGCCTGCACACACCGCCAGCCGTGATGACAGCGAGATCGAAGCCGGTATGATTGAATTGGTCGAAGAGGAGATCGCGGCGCTGGAGGATGACGAGATGAACGAGTGGTTTAAAAAGGACTGAAAATATAACAGAGTGTGGTCCGGTGATATGGATCTGGCTTTGTTGTTTGTACTGAGTTTTATCGTGCTGCTGTTGTTTTTGTGGTGACTATTTTGACGTCAGGTTTCCGGGCTGGTAGCGTATTTTTCCCGCTATCTTTATACCTTTAAAAAGCGTATTTTATTGTCACCAGGCATATTGTCGGTGTTATCAACGAACAGGAATCCACAGGGACTCGCATGGCTTATACCCCGGAAAATCTCGCGGAGTTAGAGGTATTGATGCTGTTTAATTTTGCCAATACACAGGAAGGCATCAAGATCCATAAATCCGCGGAGCCTGCCGTGATCGCGGCTGCGCAACGTTTGTTTGACAGAGGGTTTATTACCCAGGCGGATGGCGGTTATCTGACGACGCTGGGTATCGAGGCGGCCGAGCATGCCCAGGCACTGTTTACCATGCTCAATACCCGCATTGAGCAGTAAGACGCGACTGGCTTCTACGGATGATGAAAGGGGCGGCCACCTGCAAGTAGAAGAATTGTCATTACCCGGAATATACTCCTAGCATGCAATTTATTCTGTTCGCCTCGATTTTCCTGCTGGCCATGGCCTTGATGAATGTCTACATCTGGCGGCGCTTCCTGCGGCTGATCTCGCATGCCAGGGTGCATTACCTCATCATCATTCCCATTGCGCTCATGGCGGGGGATACGTTTTTTATCCTGGATATTGCCACGGGGATGATCCCGGATTCTCCCGCGCTGTACTTCATCACGAGCAGTTTTATCGGCATCACCTTCATGCTGTTTGTCGTTGCCGTTGTCTACGACCTGTCGATTACCGTCTCGAAACGTGTACCGTACGACCACGCCCGGCGCCGTACGCTGAAACTGATTTTTGATGTAACGATGCTCGTGGCGGCCATTGCCTACCTGTTACGTGGTTTTAGCCAGGGGATCCGCTTTCCTGAATTGAACCGGGTGCAGGTCAGGATCAAGGACTTTCCGCGGGCAGGACTTAACCTCGTGCAGCTGACTGATATTCATGTCGGCCGTACCATTAAACGCGACTTCATTGAAAGGCTGGTTGAAGAGACCAACCGCCTGAACCCCGACATTGTGGTGATCACCGGTGATCTCGTGGACTTGCCGATCAGTCGTATCGAGTATGATCTGTATCCGTTAAAAGACCTGCACGCTCCAACCTATTTCATACTCGGCAACCATGAGTATTTTCACGGTGTCGGTGAGGCACTCGCGTATGTCAGGGAGCTGGGGATCATCCCGCTGTGCAATGAACACGTCGTGATCGGAGAGGGCGAGCAACGGTTCAACCTGGTCGGCCTGAACGATCTCAGCGGCGAGCGCGCGGGCTTCTATGCACCGGATACCGGGCAGGCGTTTGCCGGATGCGATCAGGACAGGTGTTGTATTGTGCTGGCCCACCAGCCGAAGATGATCACGCAGATGAACGGTTGCCGCTGTGACCTGATGCTCAGCGGCCATACCCATGGTGGCCAGATCTTTCCCTTCGGCCTGCTGGTCATGGCCGCGCAGCCGTACCTGTCAGGCTTGCATGCCCACAGCCCGGAGCAACAGATCTTTGTCAGCAACGGTACCGGTTACTGGGGGCCGCCCTTGCGCTTCCTGGCACCGAGTGAAATCAGCCAGCTCATTATTCAACCCGCATAAGGTATGCACAGTCGGCAGGTGCAGCAGTCTCGATGAATTATTGTTTGTGCCGGAAAGTGGCCAGATTCTGTTGTTTCCTCGCCATGACATGCTTTCTGCTGATGACCTTTCCACCACAATCGTTTCACATGCAGTGAATCAATAACTAGCTGTATAGATTATAAATATAATATGTTTGATTGTGCGCTCACAAGGCCTTAGTATCCTGATAGGAATCCATGGAAGTTATACCAATTATAATTACAGGAATGTCGAGAGGAGAAGTTAAATGAGAATAATAAAAGGGATGTTAGTTGCCGCCATGATGGCATCAGTAACAGGCATGGTATATGCCGATAACGACAAAAACCACGATAAACATAAAACCGCATTTCAGAAAGTCAAAGGTGATCTCTCAGTTATGGTGCTGGGCTCAGGGGGGCCGATTGCTACCGCAGAGGGTCGTGCCAGCGCCGGTTACCTGATCTTTACCGATGGCAAGCCACGCATATTAATGGATGTGGGCGGCGGTACTTATCAGCGCCTGGCGGAAAGTGGCACCAACATTAAGGATTTGGATATCATCCTGTTAAGTCATTTACATGCTGACCATACCGGTGATTTGACGCCGGTGGTGAAGACCATCTACTTCCATAACAACCTGGCACGTAACCGGGCCGCTCAACAAGGCATAACTTTACCTGGACGTACTGCCCCGATTAATATCTACGGACCAGCTTCGTCAACGTTACCCGCTGCCGCCCCGGGTGTTAATTATCCTACGCCTGCGGGTCCTGTGCTGGTCTATCCGGCCACGACTGACTACGTTCATGACCACTATTCAATTCCAGCGGGTGGGGTAGAGCGTTACCTGAAGGCCTTTGTTGCCGGGATCAGCGATGACGATGGTCCGAATGGTGCGGGTGGCCCGGTCAGTAATTTTGCCTATACGGCAAATGATTTGAACTCGACTGTGCCCGGTGCCACGCAAGAGACCGTGTTGAGCGCAGCGGATGGCCTGGTGGTGAAGGCCATTGCGGTTGATCATGGCCCGGTACCTGCCGTTGCCTTCAGAGTGGAATACAAGGGGCACAGTATTGTTTATTCCGGCGATACCGGCACCAAGGGGATCGGCCCGAATCATGCCGGCCAGGGTAATATGGTTACCATCTCACAGGGGGCGGATGTATTGATTTACGACGCCGCGGTGATGGAACTGGGTGATGCACCGCCCAACCCGCTCTTCCATATCCTGCACACGCAGCCCTCATTGATTGCCGATGTGGCGAAAACAGCTGATGTAAAGACATTGGTATTGTCACATTTGACGCCAGTCACCAGTCCACGCGTGGACGAGATACAGGCTATTATCAAAAATGCCGGCTTTACCGGTAAGATAAAGAACGCCAAAGACCTGAAGGTTTATAACCTTGGCGATGATGACGATGATTAAAATCGTTATGTAGTTGGATCGTGTAACTCGAAGCCGCCCTGATGGGCGGCTTTTTTATGTCACCTGTATACAGAATCTACTCGGGCAAGCCTGCTTTTAGAAGGTCGGCTAGCAGTGTGCGTTTGATTTCAGGATCAGCGATCGGAATGGTTCTGTTGATCTCCGTCAGGGTCGCCGTTGGGCTCAGGATCTCCAGTTGGTCGGTGATCCACTCTGCATCATCCTGGCGGCCGGCCTTCATATAACTGGCCGCGAGAAACAGCTTGACCTGCACGACGTTTTCGTTTCGCGCCTGGGCTTGCTCCAGTGTAGTGATGGCTGCCTCGTAGTCACCCCGCATGTAGTGTGCGCTGCCCTGCGTATACAGATAATTCCAGGTGTAATATGGGTTAAGGCGCATCGCCCTGGTATTGATTTCGATCGCCTGTTCCGGTTGCCCGAGATTCGCTTTAATCAGGGCAAGTAAGCCATAGCCGTCCGCATAATTGGGCGCAACGGTGAGCGACTGTGTCGCGGCTTTCTCCGCGCTGGCGTATTCCTTGCGCATGAGATGGACAAAGCCCAGCGCAAAGTGGGTCTGGGGGGCCGATTCGTCAAGAGCCACCGCTTGCCTTGCGAGTACCAACGCGCGATCCAGGGTCTCAACCGGTGTACCTGTCCATCCCCTGCGGAACTCTTCGGCCAGGCTGAAGGCCATCGCGCCATACGCACGGCCGTAGCCCGGGTCGAGTTCGATGGCTTTGCGATACATTTCACGCGCCAGTTCGCCTGTTTCCTTGGTATTGCCCTGAAAAATACGCTTTCCCTCCTGAAAGAAGTCATACGCCTTCAGGCTGTCGGTGGTTTTTTGCGCGAGGCGGGATTGTTCCTGGTTTGTGATCTTGACGGCGAGTGCCTTGGCAATACTGTGGGTGACCTCATCCTGCACGGCAAACAGTTCGGCAATGTTTCTATCGTAGCGTTGTGCCCAGGTATTGAAGCCGGTTTTCGCATTGACAAGCCGGGCATTAACCCGGACCGCTTCGCCAACTCGCCGGATACTCCCCTGGAGAACAAACTCAACGTCCAGATCTGCCGCGACTTCTTCTAACAGGACGGGTTTGCCTTTGTATTTGAAGGAGGTGTTACTGGCGATCACGAGTATGTTCGATAATCTTGAAAGGTCGGTGATGATGTCTTCTGTAATACCATCGGCGAGATATTCCTGTTTCTGATCATCACTGAGGTTTTCAAACGGCAGCACAACAATTGAAGGCGGCACCACGCTGTTGTCGGTGGTGGCCCCGGCCACTGGGTTGTTTGGGGAAGGTGACGATGGCCATAACCACACCAATCCAAATACCAGCGTGATAATGCTTATGGCCACCAGTGCGGCCATCACCATGCCAGCCTGGCGCTGTGGCTGCGTTGCGTTAGCAGCCGGAATTTTGAGGCGCGGGGACGGTGTGTTGGCGCTCTCATCCTCGAGGTAGTTAACCGGGGCAATGAGTTGATAACCCCTTTTCGGGATGGTGGCGATGAAACGCGGTTGCCGGGCGTTGTCTTGCAGGGCCTTGCGTAGCTTGATCACAGTGTTGGTCACGGCATCGTAACCGATCACGGCACT
>JASFME010000143.1:0-6011 GCA_050117725.1 Granulosicoccaceae bacterium
AGGGATAATATGACAGTAATATGACACTACACGCCACAATCTGGAGGTACTGTCATACACCTGTCATATCCAGAATCGTGCGGCCTGCTGACCACACACCACCTCATGTGGAATACCTGTATATACTAGGGGATTACATCCGGATGGTGCTTGCTAGTAGTCGCCCGGAACGGCAAAATATGCCGCCTTTTTGCCGGAACAAACGCCATGTCTGAACCCAGTATCTTCGAAAGCACCGAAGCCGACTTCGATGACAGCGTGATCGAGGCCTCGAAACAGGCACCGATCATGGTCGATTTCTGGGCCGACTGGTGCCCGCCCTGTCGCGCCCTGACCCCGGTGCTGGAGAATATCGTGCAGACCGGCGAGACTGCAGTACGCCTGGCCAAGGTCGAGGTCGATGACAACATGCACCTGGCTGGCCGCTTTCAGTTACGCGGTTTTCCTACTGTGATCCTGTTCATCGATGGCGAAGAGCGCGGCCGTTTCAGCGGTTTTAAACCTGAAAGCCAGGTACGACAGTTCCTGGGCGAACAGCTTACAGATTAAAAAAAGCCCCACGAAGGTGGGGCGCAAAGGCAGGCACATAGTGCGGAGTTATTATTCCCTGTAGCTTCAAGGATGAAATTTTTCCTCTCCATCCCCTGCAGTTTCTTGCACATGACTGATAATGCCACGCCTGTACGACAAAATGATGAACGGATCATGTCAATTATGTTGTGTAACGCCTGAAATGAAACGGCCCCGCACAGGCGGGGCCGTTTCGAGCAACCATTCGAGCTGTAATCAGTTCAGCTTGGCCAGCTCCTCATCGATCACTTTCTTCGGCAGCGGTACGTAACCATCCTTGACGACTACCTGCTGACCAATCTTTGACAGAACCATGGTCAGGAATTCCTTTTCAAGCGGCTGCAGCGACTTGTTCGGGTGCTTGTTCACGTAGACATACAGGTAACGTGACAGCGGGTATGTACCCTTGGCAGCGGTTTCGGTTGACGCCTCGATGTACGGCTTGTCTGCCTTCCTGGTCAGCGGTACTGCGCGTACGCCGGAAGTCTTATAGCCGATACCCGAATAGCCGATACCGTTAATGGAGGCTGTGACGGACTGAACCACCGAGGCAGAACCCGGCTGTTCATTCACATTGGCCTTGTAGTCACCCTTACACAGCGCCTTCTTCTTGAAGTAGCCGTAGGTACCCGATACCGAGTTACGGCCGTACAACTGGATGTCACGGTTGGCCCATGCACCGCTCAGGCCGAGATCGCCCCAGCGGGTAATGTCCTTGCTGCCACCACACTTGCGGGTTGATGAGAAAACTGCATCAACTTCAGCGATGGTCATACCCTTGATCGGGTTATCCTTGTGGACATATACCGCCAGCGCGTCAATCGCGACACGAATCGGGGTCGGCTTGTAACCGTGACGCTTTTCGAAGGCTTCGAGTTCCTTGCTCTTCATCTTGCGGCTCATCGGACCAAAGTTCGAGGTATGTTCGGTCAATGCGGGCGGCGCAGTTGAAGAACCGGCAGCCTGGATCTGGATGTTCACGTTCGGGTAGATACGCTTGTATTCTTCTGCCCACAGTGTCATCAGGTTGGCCAGCGTGTCAGAACCAACGCTGGAAAGGTTACCCGAGACACCACTGGTGCGCTTGTATTCCGGCAGTGAATCCAGCTTGGAATCAGCTGTGGCAATTCCTGCGCTGGCCAGGCCAAGCAGTGCTGCCAATGCAATTGCGGTCTTTTTCATTTTGGACTCCTGATAGTAGTTGTCTAGCTAACTCTGGAAAACCAATCCCCATTACGCGAAGTATGGTTTAGCTATATGACACGCTCGTGATCCGTATATGACAGTTCTGTGACAATTTGACTATGAAAATAATCGGCCTGTCATGCTGCCTGGTGACGCATACGTGTGCTATCGAAATCACAACGGAAGGTACTGCCCTTGCCAGGCGTACTGTCGATATGCAGGCTGGCTTCATGGCGCTGCAGGACGTGCTTGACGATCGCCAGGCCGAGGCCGGTGCCGCCGGTATGTCGTGATCGCGCCACGTCCACGCGGTAGAACCGCTCGGTCAGGCGGGGTATGTGCTGCGGAGCGATCCCGATACCGCTGTCTGTGACCGCAAAATGCGCCCCCTCATGATCGGCATACCAGCGGATCTTTATCTGGCCCTTGTCCGGTGTGTAGCGCACGGCGTTGAACACCAGGTTGGAAAATGCGCTGCGTAATTCCGTGTCATTGCCCAGCAGTACCAGGCCATCCTCGCATTCGAGGGAAATATCATGCTGATGCTCGCAACTGAGGGAGCGGGCCTCGTCAAGCAATACTTTCAGCATTTGACTCACATTGATCTCTTCATAAGCGGCGTGCTCGGTACTGGATTCAAGCCGTGACAACAACAACAAATCGCCAATAATACTTTGCAGACGGCTTGCCTGCTGGTTCATGCGTTCAACAAACTCATGCAGCGAGTCCTTGTCGTAATCCTCCAGCTGCAGCATCTCCAGGTAACCGGTGATCACGGTCAATGGCGTACGCATTTCGTGCGAGACATTGGCAACAAAATCACGCCGCATCTGTTCGAGTCGCTGCAGGTGCGTGATATCGCGGGCGATAAATAATTGCTGATCTTCGCCATAAGGCACTACCCGGATAGACAGGGTACGGGTTTCGTCGACCGGCGAAGCCAGTACCAGGGGTGCCTCGAACTCCCCCTGCGCCAGGTAATTGACCAGCTTCGGATTACGCACCAGATTCAGGAGGCGCTGGCCGAGGTCATTAGTAGTATGGATAGCCAACATGCGTGTCGCGGCCCGGTTGCACCATTCGATAGTGCCTTCAAAATCCATGACAAGAATCGCATCCGGCAGCGCCTGTGCGGCTTCCTGGAAACGGGTCAGCCGTGAAACCAGGCGCTTGTGCCGACGCTTGTTGCGCTGGCGAAAGCGAAACAACTGCAGGAACAGTTCTTCCCAGATACCCGAGCTTTCCGGCGGCTCACCACTGAGGCGATGCGAAGTCCATTGCTGCAGACGGGAAAGATTTTTCAGGTGCCAGCCAAGATAAAGCAAACTGCCAATCAGGAACCATGGCAGGTACTGCCCGGTCAGCATGCCGAGCAGCACGGCGACAACGACGATCAGCGTCACTCGCCAGATTTCTTCCCACCAGATATTTGCCAACGTTTATCAACTCCTGGCGGAGAAACGGTAACCGGCACCGCGTACTGTCTGGATCAACTGATCATGACCCGTCGGTGCAAGCACCTTGCGCAGACGGCGAATATGTACATCCACGGTCCGTTCCTCGATATACACATTACTGCCCCATACATAATCAAGGATCTGGGCACGGCTGTAAACACGCTCCGGATGGGTCATAAAGAAATGCAAAATACGGAATTCGGTAGGCCCCATCTCCACCGCTTTACCCTTTGCCGTGATACGGTGACTGTCCGGCTCCAGGCGCAAGTTGTCAATCTCGACCGGTTCGTCCGACAATTGCGGCTGGGCGCGACGTAACACCGCCTTGATACGTGCGATCAGTTCCTTCGGCGAGAAGGGCTTGCAGATATAGTCATCGGCGCCCACGTCCAGCCCCTTGACGCGATCATCCTCCTCGACCCTTGCGGTCACCATAATCACGGGGATGTGCTTTGTGTGTTCCTCGCGTTTGATACTACGGACGAAATCGATGCCGCTTTCGCCCGGCATCATCCAGTCGACCAGCATCAGGTCCGGCGGCATCTGCGTCATTTGTGCGCGCGCCTGGGCAGCATCCTCGGCCTCGTCGACCAGGTAACCAGAGCGATTCAATGCAAACCGCACCATCTCGCGAATAGGTGCTTCATCTTCAACTACGAGAACCCTTGCCTGATTCATATGCTCTCATCCATTAAACGCGTACGTTTTCATCTGACATTGGCGCAGATTCTATGACCGGCATGTGACAGTAATATGACAGGATAGGGGGATTTTGTTACTTGCCGTCATACAGAACGGATACTAACAGACTGTTGTTAACGATAAACACAGGTATGCGACGAGTTGTCACAAAAACCGCGGATGGCTGTCACAAACCTGCCGCAGTACAGGTTTTATTCTTTTCCCGTGTCGATCTGAAGGAGGCAGCTATCGTCATTCCGGATCTGTTGCTTGATGACGGTCCGGTAAAGTTCGCTGAGCCTGGCTGCCAACGCGGCTGAGGACCAGCCCGCCGCATAACGCCTGCCACGACGTGCCAGCATCTGGCGTAAATCCGGCATTTCCAGCAACCGGCGCAGTTGGCTGACATAATCTTCAACCTGCTCTTCGACAATGATGGCGCCCTGGCCGTCTTCGAGCACATCGCGCGTGCCCATCACCGCGGTCGACACCACCGGTGTGCCGCAGGCCATCGCCTCAAGCAATACCAGTCCCTGGGTTTCGGTACGCGAGGCGAATACAAAGACGTCCGCCGCGGCGTAACAATCCTGCAGCTCACCATTACGGGGCAGGTAACCGATAAATCTGACATTGTCCTCGATATCCAGTGCCCTTGCCTGGCGACGCAGGTCGCCCTCGGCCGGTCCTTCACCGGTTATGATGAACAACAACTCGGGGATGTGTAGACGCAAGGCAGCAATCACCTTGAGCAAAAATCCGATATTTTTCTCGTGGGCCACGCGTCCAACATGCAGCAGTAGCGGCCGCCCCGCCTCGATACCGAACTTCTCCCGGAAACGCATGCCATCCATATTTTCGAATTGCCGCATATCTATACCGGTCGGCAGCACCGTTGCCGGGGTAGCAACGCCATAATCACGCAACACCCCCAGCATGGCAGTCGATGGCACAACCAGGTGATCCATATTGTTGCACTGGCTACAGCTGAAGCGGCGCGACACTGTTCGCAGCAGTCGTTTCGGCAATAACGGAATATAGTGATAAAGGTATTCTTCAAAAAACGTGTGATAACTTTCCACGCACGGCAGATCCAGACGTTTCGCCAGACGCAGGCCTTCGTAATGTGCAACGAATGGTGTGTGAATATGCATAATATCGAAGCGCTGCTGTCGCAAGGTATTGCGCAGGCTACGCATTGCCGCGGGCTTGATCATGCGGTCTTCCGGATCAAACATGACATAACGTGATGGCAGCCGAACAATTGCATCATCATCGAATTTATCATCTGCCGGGTATTGCGGCGCAAGCAGGGTAACTTCGTGCCCCTGTGCCTTGAGTTCAGAGCGGAATGTCTGGATTGATGTGGAAACGCCATTAATGCGTGGAAAATACACATCACTGATCATCAATATTCGCATACCCGGTCCCTGTCACCCTTGCATGATCGCCGTTCAGAAAAACAGGAAACTGCCCGCTGCCAGCAAACCGCCGACTGCCATGCCGGCAAACACATCGCTCGGGTAGTGCAGGCCGAGCACCACGCGTGACAGGGCAACGCAAATCGTGAACGGCGCACAGATCCAGAACAGTTCGGGATAATAGTGAGTCACCGTAACTGTTCCTGACACGGCATGCAGCGTATGCCCGGACGGGAAACTGTACAGATCGAGTGGGCGTGTCGCCGGTATGATCGTGTGATAGCGATGACAGGGCCGGCTGCGACAGGTGCCTTGTTTGATCAGTTTATAGACAACAAGCCCACTGATACCGACAGCCACCAGGTGAAAGGAAGCGTACCACGCCGGTGCACCATAGATAAGCGGTAACAACACCACCAGCGCATACCAGAAGACACCGTCGCCAAGACGGCTGACGATACGAAAATAATTGACCCATCCCCGGTGTTCACAGACCCGGTTAAAACGTTGGCATACGACTTTGTCGAAGTCATGTAGACGTTCGAAATAACGCGTCGCGGTGGTTTGTATGGACATAACACAGTCTCCCATCACGTTTGTGGAACTGTGTCATGTCAATATGTCAGCGAGGTAACAATGTTATGAATGTTTCGTGAAGGATTAGCTGAATTGTGCAAGCTTGACCTGACTAGTAAAGGAT
>JASFME010000144.1:0-5979 GCA_050117725.1 Granulosicoccaceae bacterium
GAACCAATGGGAAAGCGCGAAGAACACCACGCCCGAGCTATATAAAATGCCTCCCGCGAGCAGCCATTGAAAACCCGCGGCCGGCAAGGCCTGTAACAGCGGATCCAGCGCAACAATTACCAACCACCCCATCGCCAGGTAAAAAATTGTTGGGATTATTCGCCGCCTCGTTTTCAGCTGCATATCGACCACTATGCCAAGCAACGCCATGAGCCAAATGCCAGCAAACAACCACCAACCGGGACCCTCCCGCAAGGTAATCAAGGTGAACGGTGTGTAGGTACCTGCGATGAGTAGATATATAGCCTGGTGTTCCAGGGTACGGAATAGCTTTTTCCGCCGGTCGGAAATGATGTGATAAAAGGCGGAGAAAAAATACAACAGACACAACGTCAGACCATAGATCAGGTAACTAACGAGCCTCAGATCGTCGCCATGGATTACTGCTGAGAACACAAGCACCACCGTGCCGAGCAGAGCTATCGCGGCGCCTATCAGGTGCGATACACCATTTAACGTTTCGATCCTGTCCATTATTTAGCCTTGTAACGGGGACGGAACATGGGCATTTTGACATGGAGCCAGATGTTATTGAAATGCCTGATAGCATCAAAACGGTCTGATCACGGGTGATCCCTCAGGGACGGGGCGATCGGTTATTGCGGGTCTTTAATTCCTGGTCGCTTCGTTTTTTCATTCAGCAGATGTTTGATCAGCGGCACGGCCACGGTGGCGGCGTCTCTGCCTGCCTGGATGGAATGGGGCTTGAGTTCGAAATCGCCAAACGGTAATGCACCGAGGTCGGGCCGGATCACGACATCGGCCTGTTGCAGATCGGCGGCTGTGATCGCCTGGGACATGATGGACAGCGCCTGCTGCATCACGGCAAGGGTACTGTCGAGTTGCACCGGGTCAGTGGGGCGTCGCGAGACATCCACGGCGATCACGATATCCGCGCCGAGTTGCCTGGCCAGCAGTACCGGCACCTTGCTGACCAGCCCGCCATCGACATAATCACGCCCGTTGATGGTCACCGGACTGACCAGGCCGGGAATGGTGCTCGATACCCTGGTCGCGAGGCCGGCATTGCCACGGGTGAATGCGACCAGTTTGCCGGATTGCAGATCGGTGGCGGTGGCGGCAAAAGGGATGTCGAGGCGTTCGATGGGGCGATGTTGTAACAGTGTGTTGATGAAGTCCTGCAGCAGTTCACCGCGGATCAAACCGCGCCCGGAATAGGACCAGTCTGCGATCTGCTCGCGCTCGAGGTGGTTGGCAATGTCTTCGAGTTGCTTGCCCCGGATCCCGCCAGCGTACAGCACGCCGGTAACCGCTCCGGCGCTCGTGCCAACGATCAGGTCAGGATGGATTCCGTAATCTGCGAGGACATTGAGCACGCCCACGTGGGCAAAGCCGCGCGTGGCGCCGCCACCCAGCGCATAGGCGATCACGGGCCGCTTGTTAAAGGTCATTGCGGGCGGCGTCTCCTGTGGCGGATGCTCGATCACCAGCGCAGGCGGGACGGTGGTGCAGCCGGCCAGGCACACGATCACGAACAACATCAGGTAGGGGTGGGGGCGGGTTGTTGTCATGTTTACGTAGTCACCATGCGATTATTGGCGGCGCAGTTCATTTTCCCCCCGGATTCGACGCAGTGCACACGCAATTCCGACCGGATGACTTGGCGCGATACAGCGCAGTATCTGCCAGGCTCATGACACTTTCCAGATCCAGTTCATGCAGGATATGTTCTGCCACGCCCATGCTGACCGTGATAGTGAGCGTCGTATCATCTATTTTTATCGGCTGCGTGGCTATCGTCTTGCGCAGCCGTTCGGCAAAGCGGAGAGCGCCGTCGATTTTCATGTTAGGAAGGGTGAGGGCGAACTCTTCGCCACCAATGCGGCCGAAAATATCAGTTTCGCGGGTATGCTGACGACACAATGTCGCGAGGGTTTTCAGCACGTGATCCCCTGCTGCATGCCCGTAGGTATCATTTATCGCCTTAAAATTATCCACATCAAAGTAAATAATGCTCACGGGATGGTTGTAACGTTCGGCATCGGCAAACGCACGCTGTGATTGTTCCATGAAATACCAGCGGGTTGCAGCGCCCGTTAACAGGTCTGTCATGGCATGTTGCGCTAATTCCCGGCGTGCAATTTCTCGCTGATGTTGCAGGTAGAACATGATGCCAAGTGATACCGCCCAGAACACGAGGATAGCGCCACTGATCTTGACAGCCCGTATCCAGTTTTTTGATAGCAGCTTGTCGATAAATGCTTGTTCCGGCATGATGGCAACCATCCAGCGGCTTCCCTCGATCGGGATCTGTACCGCCACCGCCTTCAATTCCTCTGCACTGAACCGGATCTCACGCTTGAGTTTGTCACGCGGACCGGCGGCGGATACATCAATCAGGCCGGGTTCATCTGTTCTCAGCAAAAAGGTGTGATGGTTGGGCAATTGATAGCTGGCGAGAATATGCACAAGTTCGTCGGGATTAAAACTGATAAAGAACAACCCGCCATCTTCCCTCTGCACCATCAAGTCATAGTGATAATTTCCCGCCTGGGGGTGGATCCATGGTTTGTACTCGCCCGAACCGCTTGCCAGATATTCGCGAACTTCAGTACGGCAGATATCGCCTATGTATTCACCCATATAGTCGGGGGCAAAAACTCCATCCTGGCTGACTACGGCAAAAGCAAACAAGTCCGGAAAATAGTCCTTGAAACTTGCTCGGAGTGAATCAATCAACGCTTCGTTGTCCGGCTCAGCGGCGAGTTGGGTCAGGACGGTGTTTTTGTCGGCCGTTAGTGCATGAACTACCCTGCGGCGTTCATTGAGAAGGCGCCTGATTTCGGCCGAGATGCTTGTGCCATTACTGTGAACAAGGGCCTGTTGTGTTTCGAGGTGCTCATCGTTCAGGGAGTGCGCGTCATAGAGAACCAGCAGGATAAAGACCGAGGCAATGGCCGTGATGAACCAGACCGCAGGTTCACGCAAATAAAACGACAACGCGATGTGTCGTGCTTCGTCGCCAGCTAATTGGCTCGATTTTGGATTCAAATACCCCGATGCTCCGTGTAAATGGGTAGCATTACAAAGTATAGACGGGGAACGCAGAAACCGCCGTATTCGGAAAGTTATGGCAAATTTCCCTTGCAGCCTACGACAACAGACGCAGGCGCGGCCATATCGGCAGGCTGTTACAAACGCGCTATGTGTTATAAAAAGAAGGTAGAAATCCTGCTAAGCAGACGGAAGATACATTGCTATGCTTGAGCTTCTTCAACCAGGTTCTATTGTCGAGACGATCCTCGCACAGGACCGGCGGGTCTTGCTGGTCGGCGCGCCGGGCGTCGGTAAATCGACACTGGCCACGCAGTTGGCGCAGGCGCTGGTTGCCAACGCTAGGCAGTGCCGGTGTGTCAGCGCCGATCCGGGCTCGCCCGTGCTTGGTGTGCCGGGGGCAGTCACACTGGGCGAGTGGCAAACCGATCACTGGCAAGTGAGCACAATGGAGGCGTTATGCACGCTCGATGCCGGACGCTTTCGTCTGCCACTCGTGTCCGCGGTGCGTCGCGTCCTGTCCCAACCACTGGAAGGCGTCGTGCTCATCGATGGGCCCGGTGTTGTGCGTGGTGTGGTTGGTCGTGAATTGCTCGAAGGCCTGCTCGAGGTTACTGCCGCGGAGGTAATCCTCGTGGTCACACCGACCGTGTCAGCACCGCCGCTGCTGGATGAATTGCGCATGCAGAGCAGGCCCCGGGTGTTTGTCGTACCTGCGGCAGAGGAAGCCGTGCGGCCGGGAAAACGCGTGCGTGCCCGGCGGCGCACCGCGCAATGGGATACCTATCTTGCCGGGGGTACCACCCAGGACTTCGATTTGTCGCAACTGAATATCATCGGCACGCCGCCACCACGCGAGCAACCTCAGGCGTGGACCGGTCGGCAGGTTGCCCTGCTCGAGGCACAGCACACCGTGGCCATGGGTGAGGTGCAGCGCTTGCAGGGAGATTGCCTGACTGTGAGCTTGCCGTGCCAGGTCAGTAGCGCCGATACACTGTTGATCCGCAATACCCAGCGCACGGCAGACGGTGTCCTGGAGACGGCCGAACCCTGGGCAGCAGAGCGGCTTGAGTATCTGCCACCCGCAGCGGTGCTGCCGGCGATCCAGACCAGTAATGGCCCGCGCCTGGTGGGGCGCGTCGGCGCGGTCGATGTCGCCCTGATCAATGGCGTGTTTGGTGATCCGCTGTTGCATGTGCGGTTTCAGCATCAACAGCGCAGCCTGTTGTTTGATCTGGGCAGCGGTGAACGCCTGTCCGCGCGTGTTGCCCACCAGACCAGCGATGTGTTTATCAGCCATGCCCATCTCGATCATATCAGTGGCTTTGTGTCGCTGATGCGCTCGCGTATTGGCGAGTTCCCGCCGTGCCGTGTGTACGGCCCGCCGGGGCTGGCCGTACATATCGCCGGCTTCTTGCAGGGTGCGCTGTGGGACCGGGTGGCGCTCAATGCGCCACGATTCGAGGTCATCGAGTTCGATGGCAAGAGCCTGCGCCATTTCGCACTGCGCGCCACCCAACCCCGGCCGCAGTTGCGGGAAACGCGCGCCGTGCAAGAGGGCATTATCCGCGCGGAGGCGGGCTTCCAGATCCGCGCCGTGTTGCTCGATCACACTGGCACGCCGGTCGTCGCGTATGCGCTGGAACCGGACAGGCAGATCAATGTTCGCAAGGATCGGCTCAGGGCGCGCGGGCTCGAGCCGGGTCCCTGGCTGAGCGAATTAAAACAACGCGTCGCAGGCGGCGATGAGACTGTGCGTATTCAGCTGCCGGACGGTAGTGAGGAAACAGTGCAGACACTGGCTAGCGAGTTGTTACTGATCAGTCCCGGGAAAAAGCTTGTGTATGCCACTGACCTGGCTGACACACCAGACAATCGCGAGCGTCTCATTGACCTGGCGCGGCATGCGCATACGTTTTTTTGTGAGGCGCCGTTTATTACGGCCGAGGCGGAGCATGCCTTGCGCAACGGTCATCTGACCACGCGTGCCAGTGCCGAGATCGCGAATGCGGCGGGCGTCGCGCGTCTTGTGCCGTTTCACCTGTCACGACGTTACCAGTCAGACCCGCAACAAATCTATGATGAAATCAAGGAGATCTGCCCACGCGTCGTGGTGCCCGCGCCACACCTGTTTGCCATGCCTGCCGATGCCACACTTGAACTGGAGTAAGCAGTTTTTATTGGGAGCCAGCGAGGCGCTATGAAGTATTACATCTGGCTGGATCGCGATAACCGGCCCCTGTCAAAGGCCTGGCATTATGACGATGAAACCGGGCGCATGGCCGCGGAGCAACAGCCGCCGTTTGACAACGCCGTGTTACGGGCGGGGACACGTGCGCAGCTCATCGAGCGCTTCGGGCTGTGTGAGGAGGATTTTGCCGACGCGTAGACTGGGGCCTAGATGCCGGCCTTGCCCAGTTCTTCCATCTTCTTCAGCCAGCGCTCGCGATGTCTGGCACTGCCGTCCACGTTGCCGATCAGGCTTTCCCGCACGGGCTTGATGCCGCAGAACTTGAGAATGTTTTTTTCCAGGCTCTTCAGGCTGTGGGCGCGGAAGATCCAGCGGTACGCGAAGGCGGGCATGCCCATCGTGACTATGATGCGGGCCGATTTCCCTTTCAGTAATTTTTTCCAGAACTTGCCCTCCCTGCCTGCCTCCATGGCAAAGCCATGGCGGAATACCTGTTCGATGAAGCCCTTTAACAAAGCCGGCATACTGCCCAGCCACAGCGGGTAGATGAACACGAGGTGATCGGCCCGGCGGATGTCTTCCTGGCATTGTGCGATGATTGGTGGCGGTGCCTCGTCATAAAACTCTTCATAGCGGCGTATTAGCGGAAAATCGAGTGCCGCCACGGTGATGGTTTTCACTTCATGGCCGCCCTGTCTGGCACCGTGGGCATA
>JASFME010000145.1:0-5935 GCA_050117725.1 Granulosicoccaceae bacterium
ACAATCCCAATACAACCAAGGAACAGGCTATACATGTCCAAATCCCGCCAACATCCCGAAGATCCGCATGCTGCGCGCGAGGCGCAGAAATACGAGCGGCCGATTCCGAGCCGTGAATTCATCATTGAACAGCTGAAACAGTCCGGCAAGCCGTTGTCATTCAACGCCCTGGCCGGCCAGCTGGAGCTGATTGAAGATGACGACCAGATCGCCCTGCAGCGGCGTCTGAATGCGATGGAGCGTGCCGCCCAGATCATCCGAAACCGGCGTGGCGGCTATTGTCTGCCTGACAAGCTGGATCTCGTGAGGGGCCGGATCACCGCGCATGCCGATGGTTTCGGTTTCCTGATCCCGGAAGAAGGTGGCGACGACGTATTCCTGTCGGCGCGGCAGATGCGCTCGGTGCTGCATGGCGACAAGGCACTGGTGCGCATTATGGGTATGGACCGACGCGGTCGGCCGGAAGGCGCCGTGGTCGAGGTCATCGAGCGAAACAACCAGAGCGTGGTCGGACGCTATTTCGAGGAGTCCGGCATCGGTTTCGTCACGCCGGATAACGCGCGCCTGCAGGATGTTTTGATCCCGGCGGAAAACCGCGGCTCGGCGAAGCCGGGACAGATTGTTGTTGCCGTGCTCACCGAGCAACCGACGCAGCGCTCGAAACCGATGGGCCGGATCAGCGAGGTACTCGGTGAACATATGGACCCGGGCATGGAGATCGATATCGCGATCCGCTCGCATGGCCTGCCGCACGAATGGCCGCAGGCTGTCATGGATGAAGCGGCGCGGTTTGGTGATACGGTCCCCGCAGCAGAAGTGGCCGGGCGTGAAGACCTGCGTGATACACCGCTGTTGACCATTGATGGCGAGGATGCGCGCGATTTTGATGATGCCGTGTTCTGCGAGCCGCATGGCAAGGGCTGGCGCCTGCTCGTCGCGATCGCTGATGTGTCGGCCTATGTCGGGATCGATTCCGAACTGGACCGCGAGGCCATCACTCGCGGCAACTCTGTATACTTCCCCGAGCGCGTCATACCGATGTTGCCAGAGATCCTGTCGAATGGCCTGTGCTCACTCAACCCGGATGTGGATCGCCTGTGCATGGTCTGCGAGATGGTTTTCAATCACAAAGGCAAGATGGAGGAGCACCGTTTCTTCCCGGCCGTGATGCGCTCGCATGCACGCCTGACCTATAACAAGGTCGCGGCAATGCTCGTCGACGGCGATATGGATCTGCGCCGCCAGTATGCCGGGGTTGTGCCGCATCTTGAGCATCTCTACGAGTTGTACCAGTTGTTACGCAAAACACGGGATACGCGTGGCGCTATCGATTTTGATACGGATGAAACCCGGATCGTGTTTGGTGAAGGTCGCAAGATCGAACGCATCGTACCCGTGATCCGCAATGACGCACACAAGCTCATCGAGGAGTGCATGATTGCGGCCAATGTTGCTGCGGCAACCTTCCTCGCCAAACGCAAGCTGCCAACGCTGTACCGGGTACATGAAGGGCCGGATGAACTTCGTCTTGCTGACCTGCGTGATTTCCTGCGCGAAGTGGGTTTGACGCTCGGCGGCGGTGATGAGCCAGAGCCGAAACACTTTGCCAAATTGCTTGAAAGCCTGCAGGACCGACCCGACAAGCACATGATACAGATGGTGATGTTACGTACACTGAAACAGGCCGTGTATGCGCCGGATAATATCGGTCATTTTGGCCTGGCACTGGACAAGTACGCGCACTTTACCTCGCCGATTCGCCGTTACCCGGACCTGCTTGTGCACCGCGCCCTCAAGCATGCCGTCACTGGCCGTGACCGTGGCGATTTCGAGTACGGCCATGGCGACATGACCCGCCTGGGCGAGCAGTGCTCGATGACCGAGCGACGTGCCGATGATGCAACCCGTGCCGCGATCGCCTGGCTCAAGTGTGAGTACATGATGGACAAGGTCGGCGAAACCTATGAGGGTACCGTCACCGCGGTAACCGGCTTTGGCCTGTTCATCGAACTCGACGAAATTTATGTTGAAGGTCTCGTGCATGTCACGGCACTGGATAATGATTACTACCATTTCGATCCGATCTCACACTGCCTGATTGGCGAAAACAGCGAGATGTGTTACCGCATCAGTGACCGCATGAAGGTCAAGGTGGCACGCGTTGACCTCGACGACCGCAAGATCGATTTCGACCTGGTCGAGGTCCTGTCGACGGGGGCTGCCTATTCAAAACGCAAACTGGCGACGGTGCGCAAGGGCAAAAAGGCAGGCAAGAAAAAAACCGCGAAGAAGGGCAAGAAGACTGCGATGCGTCGCAAACAGAAATCCACGCGCGGCAGGAAGGGCCGGCGCCAGTAAATGGCGGCATCAGAGATTGTTTACGGCATACACGCCGTGCAAAGCCTGCTGGCCCGCGAGCCGGAACGCGTTCTCGAGGTCTGGCTGGACCGTTCGCGGCAGGACAAACGCATCCAGCCGATCCTGGCCTTGTTGCAACAGCATGGCCTGAAGGCCCACTACACCGACAGGAAACAACTCGAACAACAGGCCGGCTCGGACCGCCACCAGGGTGTGGTCGCGCGCTGTAAGGGTGCCGCGGCCCGCAACGAGGCGGCGCTGGACAAGCTCCTGGGAGCACTCGGGCAACCTCCCTTTCTGCTTGTGCTCGATGGTGTGCAGGACCCGCATAATCTCGGTGCCTGCCTGCGCACCGCTGATGCCTGCGGCGTGCACGCCGTGATCGTGCCGAAAGACAAGGCCGCCGGCCTGACCGCGACCGTGCGCAAGGTGGCCAGTGGCGCTGTCGAGACCGTGCCACTGATCGCTGTGACCAACCTGGCCCGCACCCTGCGCGGGCTGCAACAACGCGGTATCTGGGTCACCGGGCTGGCCGGCGAGGCCGAGGCCAGCCTGTACGAAGTCGACCTGAAAGGTCCACAGGCGCTCGTCATGGGCGCAGAGGGCAAGGGCCTGCGGCGCCTGACGCGCGAGACCTGCGACACGCTGGTCAAGATCCCGATGCTTGGCAGTGTCGGCAGCCTGAACGTGTCGGTCGCGACCGGGGTTTGTCTTTACGAGGCGTTGCGCCAGCGGCAAGGCAATTAGCCGTTATCAGTATGCAGTCGTCAGAAGTCGGCAATCTGCCGCTAGCAGATGGATGCGGACGTATAACTACCTGCATCCACTTCCTGGCTTAGTAATTGGCTGGCAGTTTGTCATTAATGGTAATGCGGCCGCTTTCAACCGAGATGTAACCGCCGATCGTCAGGTCCTTGAATATACGACTGACCATCTCGCGCGAGGCCCCGACCATGTGGGCAATGTCTTTTTGCGTGAGTTTCTCGGTAATGATTTTCTTGCCATCGACGTCCTTTGCGAATTGCAGCAGGGTGCGGGCAACCCGGCCGTAAACATCCATGAGGGCGAGGCTTTCAATGTTCTTGTTGGCGGCACGCAGACGTTTCGTCAGCCCGCTGAGGAGGTTACGCACCAGTCCAGGATTGCTGTCGAGCACGTTATTGAAATCGGACTTGTGAATTATCGAGAACTGGCAGTCGCCCATGGTCACGACCCGGGCCGAGCGGGGCTCGGAATCAATTAGCGACAGTTCGCCGAAATAATCGCCGGGCTCCAGGATGGAAATAATGACTTCTTTGCCGTCTTCATCACTGAGTACGATTTTGACCTTACCGGACAGTATCAGATACAAGGAATCGGTGTCATCACCTTCGTTGATAATAATGGCATTTTTCGGGTAACTGCGTCTGGTCGTAATCTCGGCGATGGCGGCGAGTTCCTCGTCAGTCAGGCCGCCGAACAGCCCGATCTGCTTTAACTGGGTTTCACTTTTCAGGTTTGTCACGTTGTTGTATCCCGACGATTATTGTTTTTAACAGCGGGAGTTCCGCCCTGTGAGTCATCAATATAGCCACAGGCAGGTACATGGCTCAAGGAAAAAGATGGCGACCGGCAAGAGGCCGGGCGAGGCGGGCTGCGGCAGCGGGGTTTGCCGGGGCCCGGATCGCAAGTATTCCTGCCAAGTTACTGAATTTCGTAAAATTCACCGCAGAACCGGCTTGCCAGTACGGGGCGAAATGCGTAGAATTGCGCGCTTTCCCGGACCCTGTCTGAAATCGGGGTCCTTACAATCAGGATTAACTCCTTGCCTCACCGTGAACCGGGAGGCTACCGAACCCAAGAGGAGCATTACATGCGACACTATGAAATCGTGTTCATGGTCCATCCGGACCAGAGCGAGCAAGTGCCTGCGATGATCGAGCGCTACCGCGCAGGCATCGAGGAGAAAGGCGGCAAGATCCATCGTCTCGAAGACTGGGGTCGTCGCCAGCTGGCTTATCCCATCAACAAGATCCACAAGGCTCACTATGTGCTCATGAACATCGAGTGCAACGATGAAGCACTTGAGGAACTCGAATCGGCTTTCCGCTTCAATGATGCGGTGATTCGTAATCTCGTGCTGCGCCGTGATGCGGCTGATACCGAGCCCTCTCCGCTGGCGAAGAGCAAGGAAGACCGCGAAGAAAAGCCGGAACGCGCGGAGAAGGCCGAGCCTGAAGAAAAGGCCGAAGCACCGGCCAGTGAAGCGCCCGCTGCAGAAGCCGCGGCTTCCGACGACGCATAAGCCCACAGATTAGAGAATTCAGGAGGACGTCATGTCACGTTTTTTCCGTCGCAGAAAGTTCTGCCGTTTTACTGCCGAAGGCGTAAAAGAGATTGATTACAAGGATCTCAATACGCTGAAAAATTACATCACCGAATCGGGCAAGATTGTGCCGAGCCGTATCACCGGCACCAAAGCCAGGTATCAGCGCCAGCTGTCAACAGCTATCAAGCGCGCCCGTTTCCTGGCCCTGTTACCCTATACAGATTCGCATTAATTGAGGTGTCGTCATGGAAGTGATTCTGCTTGATAAAGTCCAGAACCTCGGAGACCTTGGTGAACGCGTTAACGTGAAACCGGGTTATGGTCGTAATTACCTGTTGCCTCAGGGCAAGGCAGTTCCGGCAACCGAGGCCAATATTGCCGAGTTCGAAGCACGACGCGCCGAACTGGAAAAGGCCGCGGCCGAAAGCCTGGCCGCAGCCCAGGCACGTGCCGAGAAATTCAACGAGCTTACCCTGACCATCACGCGCAAGGCGGGTGATGAAGGCAAGCTGTTCGGTTCGGTCAGCAACATCGATATCGTCGAAGCGGCCGTTGCTGCCGGCGTCGAGATCGAGCGCAACGAAGTCATCATGCCGACCGGCCCGATTCGCCAGACCGGCGAATACGAGATCGCCGTGCACCTGCACACTGATGTTGACGCCAGCATCAAGGTAATCGTCGAAGCCGAATAACAGACCTTTTCATTGTCTGTGACGAGGGCCCGGTTTTGCCGGGCCTTCGTGTTTTTATTCACAGGGCAGCAAGGCTTGTGAGTTATCCACAGCTTATGTACAGTAAAGTCACAGTTTATACCTGTTTAACCAACAGGCTATCGACAGTGTTATGCATTGCGCATTGTGAATATTGGGATTAGATTTGTGGGCCTTGTGTGTGACCCTGCCAGGGTTACACACAAACCACAAACAACAAATAAATCAGGTAATTAGCCTGCATGGCTGAAATAATCAAACCCCCGAACATGGCTGGCCACGATGTGGCCACCGCAGCACTGAAGGTGCCACCACATTCCATCGAGGCCGAGCAATCCGTGCTGGGTGGCCTCATGCTGGCCAATGATGCCTGGGACGTGATTGCCGAGCGAATTGGCGAGAACGATTTCTATCGCCAGGATCACCGCGTGATTTTCCGCGCCATTCACTACCTGACCGGACGCGACAGCCCGTGTGATGCCATCACGATTTCGGAATATCTCAACGATATTGGCGAACTGGAACGCGTTGGCGGTCTGGCGTACCTGAGCCAGCTGGT
>JASFME010000146.1:0-5865 GCA_050117725.1 Granulosicoccaceae bacterium
ATCACTTCACGCGGCACATCGAGGTTCACGACCAGATCGAGCTTCTGGCCAATCTTGTCGAGCAGCACCTTGAGCGCTTCGGCCTGCGGGATGGTGCGCGGGAAACCGTCAAGCAGGAAACCGCTCTTGCAATCGTCTTCCTGCAGACGTTCTTCCATGATGCCCATGATCAGATCATCCGGCACAAGGTCACCGCGGTTCATGTAATCCTGGGCCTTCTTGCCCAGTTCGGTGCCGGCCTTGACTGCACCACGCAGGATGTCGCCGGTCGAGATCTGTACCGAACCATCCAGCTCGGTCAGCATTTTCGCGACGGTGCCCTTACCGGCGCCCGGTGCGCCCAATAGAATCAGTTTCATGACATGCTCCTTAACTTGCTCTTTTCAGGATACCGGCCGGCCGCGCAGCGGACCCACCAGCGTAAAAATCAATCCCGCATTGTGCCTGCTCGGGCTGCCGGCTGACAATAGAATCGCTTTCAGGGGGCAAAGAATAAACTAATCCCCCTGTATCTCGCGGTCTTTGGGGCTTGCGGGAGCCGGGCTGGGGGATAACAATGGAGCGGTATCTCGCGTTTTCCAGGGAGCTGCCGTAATGTCCACGATTCTGCGCCTCGGCACTTGCCTGTTATTACTTGCCGGCCTGCAAAGCGCTTGCCGCAGTACGGCGCCGACACCACCCCCTGCCACCGTCGCGGCTGTGGATCTCGCGCGCTATACCGGCACCTGGTATGAGATCAAAAAAATCCCGAACCGCTTCCAGGATCATTGCCAACGCGATACCACCGCGACCTATAGCTTGCGTGATGATGGCCTGTTGTCGGTTGTGAATGCCTGTACCGACAACAACAACCTGCGCGATGAAGCCGTTGGCGTGGCGCGTATCGTTGATAGCGCTTCGAATGCCAAACTCGAAGTGAGTTTTGTTGAACTGCTCGGTCTGCATTTGTTCTGGGGAGATTACTGGATAATCGGACTCGCCGATGATTACCGTTACGTGATAGTCGGCACGCCGAATCGCAAATACGGCTGGGTACTGGCGCGGAATAAAACCGTGCCGGCAGCAGATCATGCCCGTATCGAGAAGCGGTTGCGCGAACAGGGCTATGATCCGCGGGCGTTTATCGCAAGCCCACAGTCACCCTGACGCACAGGGTTCACTGGTGTGAGTGTGACGCACTCATTTGTGCCTCGTACTGCGCGGCCCGTTGTTCGGCCTCGGCGAATTGATCCTGGCGCATCTGGCCGGAAACGACAAAGCGCAGTTGCTCGGCATCGCGGTCGCCACGCATCACCGCGAGCGTCAACCAGGCCCAGGCCTCGATCAGATCCTCGTCGACACCGCGCCCTTCCGCGTACACGAGGCCGAGTGCGTACTGGGCATGCGTGTTGCCCTGCAGGGCCTTGTCCCGTATTTCCCCGACCAGCGCCGGATCGTTGCGCAACAACACGATGTCCTTGAGAAAATCTTTTTCCTGACCGGGCATAACTAGATCCGGTTGCGCAACATAAGTTCACGCGGGTGCGGGTTCAGGTAATACTGGCCCGCCAGGTACCTGGCCGGGTACAGCCGCTGGTAATGCTGGATCATGGTCATCGGCACAATCAGCGGCACACGTTCATTGCGGTAATCATCGATTATCGAGAGCAACTCCTGCTTGTCGTGCTGATCAAGGTATTTCTTGTAGTACCCCATGATGTGCATCAGCACATTGGTATGGGTTTTCGGGGTTGCCAGTTGTTTGAGTCCCTGCATGAGCTTGCGGATGTACTCACGTGCCAGTGCCTGCGGTTCTGTCTTGCCGGCTTCGGCGACGAGCTGACCAAGTTCGCGGTAAACCGCTTCATTATGCGCCAGCACGATCAACTTGTGCCGCGTATGGAAATCGACGAGCAACGCCGGTGTCAGGCCGGCCGCGAGGTAACATTGCCAGCGGTGATAGATGAAGACACGCTCAATAAAGTTCTCACGCAGATACGGGTCCATGAGCCGGCCCTCTTCCTCGCAGGGCAATTCCGGCAATGCCTGCATGAGGGCTGCGGCAAACCGGCCGGCACTTGCATCCACCGGCATGCCCGTGTCTTCGTTATACACCTTGACCCGTTCCATGCCGCAACTCGGTGAGCCGCGCTTGAACAGGTAGCCACTCACTCCCTGCAACTGCCCGGCAACTTCCTGGCCGTAGGCATCGAGCGCCCCGGTGACATCGAGCTCCGGATCCTTTGTGCCGCGTGCGCGAACGGTTTCATTGCTGCGCACAAGACGGATGGGGGGCCGGGGAATACCCAGGCCGATAGCGACCTCGGGGCAAAAGGCACGAAACTCGAAATATTCGCCGAGGGTCTTCGTAATGTAGTGATTATGCTTGTGGCCGCCGTCATAGCGGACTTCGTCACCAAGCAGGCAACTGCTGATGCCGACGAGCAAAGGCAGGGAGGGAATATCCGGTAACGACGTCATTGGCTGCATGCAGCCATTATACCCGGCGACGTGGCATCGTCACGACGCCTTCTTTTGCCTTGCGCTCGAGAAAGGCCCGGAACTCCGCTTCCGGCAAAGGCTTGCTGTACAGGTAGCCCTGGGCGATCTCGACATTACCTTCCTGCAACAGGTCCCACTGGTCGGCGGTTTCCACGCCCTCCGCGACGATGGCCAGACCCAGCACGTGCGCCATGCTGATAATGGCCCGGCACAGGCTGGCATCACTTTCATTGGTATCGGCATCCGTAACGAACTGGCGATCGATCTTGATCTTGTTGAAAGGAAACTTCTTCAGGTAACTGACCGAGGCGTACCCTGTACCAAAATCATCCAGCGACAGGTTAAAACCCAGCGCGCGCAGATGTTTCAACATCTCGAGATTGCGTTGTTCATCACCAAGTAACAGGCTCTCGGTGATTTCCAGCTCGAGCCTGTCCGGGGAAATACCGTATTGCTCGACGATCTGTTTGAGCAGGGGGATGAAGCCATCACTGACAAATTGCAGTGATGAGATGTTGACCGCCACGCGCAAGTCCTTATGGCCGGCTTGTTGCCATGTGGCAAGATCCTCGCAGGCCCGGCGCAGCACCCATTCGCCAACAGGAACAATCAAGCCACTCGATTCGGCCAGGGGGATGAACACATCCGGGGGCACATTGCCCAGTATCGGGTTGTTCCAGCGCAACAAGGCCTCGGCACCGATTAACATTTTGTCGTGCATCCTGACTTGCGGCTGGTAATGCAGGGACAGTTCGTTCTTCTCGATGGCATGGCGCAGGTGACCTTGCATCTCCATCCTGGCAACTGCCTGGGCGTTGATATCGGCAGTGTAGAAACGCATGGCATTGCGGCCTGCATCCTTGGCCAGGTACATGGCCGCGTCCGCATTTCTCAACAGGATGCCGGGATCATCACTATTCTCCGGAAAACCACTGATACCGATACTTGCTGAAATAATAAATTCCCGGTTATCAGCATGTACCGGCGAGGCGAGTTGCCGGAGTATCTTGTCTGCCACCGGCCGCGCCATGGACAAAGAATCCAGTTCGCCCAGGATCACGATGAATTCATCACCACCCCAGCGTGCCAGCGTGTCAGGAGCACTGATTGATGTCTCCAGTACATTCGCTACCGCGATCAGCACGCGATCACCGACCAGGTGGCCGAGCGTATCATTGATATTCTTGAAGTTATCCATGTCGATAAACATGACGGCGACATGCTTGTTATCACGCTTTGCACGCTCGATGGCCTGTTTGAGCCTGTCCATCACCAGTTCACGATTCGGCAACTGGGTCAGTGAGTCATAATTCGCCTGGTGGATAAGCGACTGTTCGGCATGCTTGCGGTCACTGATATCCGAGCAAACATGCACCATGAGGTCAGAATGTTGCTGTGCATCAAACGGGCTCAGGGCGAATGCCCACCATGATGCATCCTGTTTCTGCATTTCATGGTCATGCAATGCCTGGCCACGGGTAATGTGCTGACACACCGCGCAATCATCTTTCGCAACCCGTTTGGAGTGAAACACATCGTGGCAGTCCTGCTCGAGCAGATCGATGGCCTGCCTGCCCGCGGCACGGCAGGCCTCGCGGTTGACCTGCTGGATGAGCCCATCGCGGTTCACGACCAGTGTTGGCGTGGGGATCGCGTCATATGAACCCGAGGTGCGAGCCATGATCTCGTAAGGCTGCTTCAGCGCAGTCTGCACAATGGCATTGAAGATGACCCAGTAGGAAAACAGCTTGAACAGGTGACCGGCGACGAGCTGTACGCCTTGCAAATGGGTATACAGCGTGAAACACAATTCGGCGGCGATTGTAAACGCGATGGACAGCACAATCATAAGGACAATGTGTTGTTCGAGCAGCTTGCGCAGGCGCAGGGTGATGACTGCCGCCACGACCAGCAGGCCAATAATCGCATACTCCGAATACACCTTGACCGCGGTCAGGCCGATGCCCTCGACAAACATGATTGGTGCATGGCCGCTGAAGATCAGGACACTGATTAACAGGCTGTTCAGCGCGAAAAAGGTCATGGTCGCGCCCCGGTCGATACGCCTCGACAGGAACAGGGGTGCGCTCAACAAAAGGGCCGCTTCAAGAAACCGCGTCACGATCCAGAACTGGGTCGTAGTATTGGTATCGATGCCCACGAGCAGGTTCATGCCCGGGTAACTCAGCGTATGCAACAGGTCGAGTATGCCGATCCAGAAATAGCCGACGCCAAGATACATGAGGTAGTGGTTATTGGAAAAAGAGTAGGTATGCCAGGCGACGATGGCAAGCAGTACGGCGACCGTGATCGCGAACAGTTCCGCCAGCGTATGAAACAACAGGAAGTTATGCTGGCTGGCCAGCACCAGCACCAGGGACATAAGTACGGGGGCAACCCAACGACGCCAATCGAAATTCAGGCTAGGTAGCAAATTCAGCATGATTGTAAGTAAGAGGTATGCGCTCTGTATCCCCGGTGACAGCAGTAATACCTGATTACGCCAGTATGTCTCTAACTATGGCAGAAACCCAGATTTTTTCACCCTATTACCCAAAATAATAATTGCCATTCTGCGCACTCGGCCGGGCCAGCGCTGGCGGAACGGCGTATAATGGCCAGTCATGAGTAGTGAAAAACGTATTGAATTCAACGCTGAAGAACTGCGGCAGAAGATCAACCTCGAAACCGGGCAACTCAGCTGGCCGGAACTGTCGCGCCATTTCGCCAAGGGCATCGTGGTCGTGGTCGACCCCTCGCTCGACCTCGTCGAGGTCGCCGTGCAGATGTGCGCGGATAATGCCACACAGATCGAACAATGGAGTAATGACGGCCTGCTGCACCGCGCCCTGGACGAGGATGCGCGGCGCTGGAACGAGCAGCAGAGCACGTTCTGGTCGTGCGTTGTGGCGCCGTGGTTGCTCGTGCAGGAAGTCCGTCACTAAACACCCACGCTGTATACGGCAACTGTACACGCGGTGTTTTCAGTCTATAGTTGTGAATGAAGGACATTCCACCCATCTGGAGGTTGTCATGAATAACGTTTGCTGTATCCATATCGATGAACACATCGACACCATGCGCGCCAGTGTTATCCGCGAAGAACTCATGCACCTGCCGCATGTCGTCAATGTCGAAAGTGCCCGTAACTACCTGCAGGACCTGGCGATTGAATTTGAGCCGCATCACAACGTACCGATGAGCGTGCTGCAATGCCTGGAGAAACATCACCTGCACCCTGATATTCAGGGTTGCTGAATGATTACGGCCTGATCACGGTACCGCCGTGCTCAGGCCTGCATCACCAGGCATTACCGAACCCCGCATACACCCTTGTTTTCCGTGCCGGCTGATACACCGGCAGCTTACTACAATGCCGCCACA
>JASFME010000147.1:0-5851 GCA_050117725.1 Granulosicoccaceae bacterium
AGGATCAGCTGACGGGCAGCTTCAATGTTTTCGTTTTCCCGCAGGTCGACAGCCAGCGCGTATTCTTCCTCGGCGGTGAGCATGGGAATGCTGTTGGCGGCAGTGATATAACTGCCCAGGTTCGCCGTTGGCGAAGCTGCCAGTCGCAGTTCCAGGTTTTTGCTCATGTTGCTCATTTACGCCCCCTCATTAGTGGTATATGCGTGAACACTTATATTAGCACTCATGCGATATGAGTGCCAAATCTGCGGAAAGTTCCACATTCAGAGCAATGATATATAAATCAACAAGATAGGTTATGCCGAGGCGGCGACTGCATCCTGTGGACCGTTGTCGGTGGCAATACAGACACGGTTACGGCCGCGTTCCTTGGCAGCGTACAGGGCCTTGTCGGCATGCGCGAGCAGGCCGGTCAGATCGGTTTGCGGGTGGTTCGAGGTGCTGGCGACGCCGACGCTGACCGTGATATCGACACCGGCCGGGCAGAGTTGCTCGACTTTCTGCCGGAGTTGTTCGCCGAGCTGGCGGCCGCGTTCGCAGTCCGTGTTGGCGAAGATCACCGAGAATTCCTCGCCGCCAAAGCGCACCACCATGTCATCGGGGAACATCTGGTTGAGCTGTTCACCCAGCCCGGCGAGCACGTGGTCACCGGTCAGGTGCCCCAGTTCATCGTTGATCTTCTTGAAGAAATCGATGTCCATGATCATCGCCGTGACGGGCTGGTTCTGGGCGCTGCGGAAGAACTTATTGCCGTGATCGAGCAGGTAGCGCTTGCTGCGCACGCCGGTCAGGCTGTCGGTCGTGGCCAGGCGGCTCATTTCCTCGGCCTGGTGCTTCAGGGCGATAAATTGCTGCTTGATGAGCAGCAGCGAGCGGATTCGGGCAATGAAGATTTCTTCGTAAATCGGTTTGGTGACAAAGTCGTTGGCGCCGGCGTGAAACACCTCGGCCTGTTTCTTCTGGTTATCCGTGACCGTGATCACGAGCACCGGCATTTCCTGTTGCGAGTAATGGAAACGCGTGCGGATCGCGTGCAGCAGATCGCCACCGGTCAACTTGCCCTTGAGGAAGAAGTCCGTGACGATAATGTCGAAGCCCTCGTCTTCGCTGACCCAGCCATTGGCCACGCCTTCCAGCAATTCGAGTGCCTGCTCGGCATGCGTGACGTGCACGACCTTGAGGCCGTGTTTTTCCATGATACGGCGCGTGATGGCGGCGGCGGTCGGACTGTCCTCGACATACAGGATCTTGCCGACCAGCCCCGAGTTGCGCTGCAGGAACGACTTGATGAACTCGATGAACTGTTTGTAACCGCTCGATTTGTCGAAATAGTCGGTGACCCCCGCGGCAAAACCCTCGCGCAGCAGGCGGGTATCGGCATCGCCGGAGACGACAATGACCGGCGTGTAATGATGGCGTTCGGAACTACGGATTTTGCGACACAGGTCGAGGCCGTCCAGATCCGGCAGCATCAGGGAGGTCGTGATCAGGTCAAAGCGTTCGAAATTACCAAGGCGACTCAGGGCCTCGGCAGCGGTGGCGCAGGCGGTAATGCGTACATTATCCAGCTCGTTTTTGAGAATGCGTGAAATAATCGTGCGGGAGACTTCCGAACCGTCCACCACCATGATGCTTGTCTGGCGTGCTGGCATCCTGCGTTACCCCTGAGTGTGATCTTCCATTATAATTATTATTATTTATTGTAGTTAAGTTATTGAACAGGCTGGTAAAGCCTGATTCTATTCTGGCAGGCGCAGGGGGAATTAGCAATCTGGATCGGACCGGCCCCGGATAAAAGGCGGCAGGTGGCCGACAGGCGGCAATGGTGGCTGGTCAGGCCGGTTCGATGGCGTGCAGGTGGCGGCTCACCGCGAGCCAGGCACCCGCCAGGCCGAGCAGGACACTGCTGCCAAGCAATACGAGCGTGGTCAGGCCATCGAGCGTGGCCAGTCGGTAATCGCTCTGGTACAGGGTGGCCAGGTGGTTGACCGGCTCGCTGAGAAACCATAATGCGAGGCTGCCGAGCAGCCAGCTGAGCAGACCGCCGAACAGGCCGTAAAAAAAGCCCGTGTACAGGAAGGGGCGGCGGACAAAGGTATTCGTGCCCCCGACCAGTTTCATGACCTCGATCTCCTCGCGGCGGTTCTCGATGGCCAGGCGGATAGTGTTGCCGACGATCAGCAGCACGGCCAGCGCCAGCAACGCGGCCAGCACAAGTACCCCTTGCCGGCCAATGTCCATGATCGCGTACAGGCGGCGGATCCACTGCATGTCGAGCTGGGCCAGGTCGATTTCCTCGTAGCCGTTGAAGTCGGCGAGCAGGCTTTCGATGATCTCGACACGATCATAGTCGGCCAGAGGGTAGACCACGATCACGGGCGGGAAGGGGTTTTCCTCGAGTGCATCGAGTGCTTCGCCAAAGCCGGAGTGCTCGCGGAATTCGTTCATCGCCGCCTCGCGGCTGATGACCTCGACGCGCGCCACCTCGCGACGTTGGCCGATGCGTTCGGCGAGGCCGTTGATACGATCCGTGCTAACGTCCGCCTTTATAAAGAGTGATATTTGCGCCGCCGTATCCCAGTTGCGGGTCACGTGTTGTGCGTTTTGCAGCAGCACGTGCAGGCCGACCGGCAGGGCCAGCGCAATACCGACCACGGCCACGGTCATGAGCGTCGACACGGGTGTGCCGGACAGCCTGCCGAGGGTTTCCATGCACACCTGCAGGTGGCGCAACAGGTAGACCTTCGGCGAGATCATTGCACCACCTCGCTGTCACCGCCCTGGATCAGGCGGCCGTCTTTCAGGGTCAGCATGCGTGTACCCATGCTGCGGATCAGGTCGAGATCGTGGCTCGCGATCAGGGTCGTGACGCCGACATCATTGAACTCGCGGAACAGGTTCATGATCTCGCGCGACAGCTCCGGGTCGAGGTTGCCGGTCGGCTCGTCGGCGAGGATCACGGGCGGCTTGTTGACCACGGCGCGGGCAATACCGACGCGTTGCTGCTGGCCGCCGGACAGCGTGATCGGGTAACTCTTTTCCTTGTTGAGCAGGCCGACCTTGTCGAGCGCGGCGCGCACACGCTTGCCGATCTCGCGGTGCTCGAAGCCGGCGATCACAAGTGGCAGCGCGACATTGTCGAACACGGTGCGGTCGAACAGCAGTTTGTGGTCCTGGAAGATCATGCCGATGTTGCGGCGCACATAGGGGATGCGGCGCGTACCGACCCTGGACAGGTTTTCGCCGTTGACGATTACCTGGCCGCGCGTCGCACGGATCAGCAGGGCGATGAGTTTCAGCAGCGTGCTCTTGCCGGCGCCGGAGTGGCCGGTCAAAAACGCCATCTCGCCCGAGTCGAGCTGGAAGCTGACATCGCTCAGGGCATCCTGGCTGCCCGGGTAGCGTTTGCTGACGTGATGAAACTCAATCATGTTGGCGCAAGCATTGCCTTTATAATTATGTACCGCGTTTTTTATACCCCTCCATCCATAGTGGGGCAGGGGTGAGGGTGAAAAAACCGTTTTCACCGCTTCCCTGATTCATCACCGATAAAACGGGGATGAATATATATCAGTCAGTTGTCGCGAACAGCGCCTGGATAAACTCTTCGGCATCAAATTCACGCAGATCATCAATGCCCTCGCCGACGCCGATGTAGCGGATCGGCAGGCCGGTCTGTTCGGCAATAGAAAAGATAATACCGCCTTTTGCCGTGCCATCAAGCTTGGTCAGCGTGATGCCGGTCAGGCCGACCGCCTCGTTGAACTGCAAGGTCTGCGACAGGGCGTTCTGGCCGGTGCCGGCGTCGAGCACGATCATGACCTCGTGCGGCGCCTCGGCATCGAGCTTGGCCATGACGCGCTTGACCTTGGCCAGTTCCTCCATGAGGTTGCTCTTCGTATGCAGGCGACCGGCCGTGTCGGCGATCAGCACATCGATGTTGCGCGCCTGCGCGGCCTGCAGTGCGTCGAAGATTACCGAGGCCGAATCGGCACCGGTATGCTGGGCAATGACCGGCACGTCGTTGCGTTCCCCCCAGGTCTGCAACTGCTCGACCGCGGCGGCGCGGAAGGTATCACCGGCGGCGAGCATGACGCTGCGCCCGGCCTGGTGCAGGTGGCGGGCGAGCTTGCCGATGGTCGTGGTCTTGCCGGCGCCGTTGACACCGACGACGAGGATCACGAACGGTTTGTCCTGTTGCGGGATGACGAGTGGCCGGCTGCACGGCGCGAGGATCGCGGCGAGGTCTTCGCGCAGCGCCTGCAGCAGTGCCTCGCCGTCAGCGAGCTCGTTGCGCGACAGGCGCGCGGTCAGGTCCTGCATGATGCGTTGCGTGGCCGTGATGCCGACATCGGCGGTCAGCAACTGCGTCTCGATATCCTCGAACAGTTCGTCATCGATCTGCTTGCTGCCGAGCACGAGGCTGGACAGCGCATCGGTCAGGCCGCCGCGGGTCTTGCCGAGGCGGTCTTTCAGGCGGCCGAACAGGCCGCGTTTTTTCTCGGCCTGTTCCGGTGTGTCAGGAGAATCTTTTTTCTTGCCGAAACCAAACATACTTTACAACTGTCTCAGGCTACTGGAGCATAGGACCGGCAAATATAAACAGGTGCCAGTCGGTGATTGGGAGGCTATCCTAGCATCCCCGGGCACCGCGCCGAAAACTGAATTAACGGGAAGTATGAAAAACATGAAGTTAGTCAGCATGATCGTGCTGTGCGGGGCGGCCCTGTTTGGCCAGTCCGTGGCAGCGCAGGTTCACGAATACCGGCTCGACAATGGCATGCAGGTGATCGTCAAGGAGGATCACCGCGCCCCCGTGGTCGTATCCCAGGTCTGGTACAAGGTCGGTTCGAGCTACGAGCACGGCGGCATCACCGGCATCTCGCACGTGCTCGAGCACATGATGTTCAAGGGCACGGACAAGCTCGGGCCGAACGAGTTTTCGCAGATCATCTCGGCCAACGGCGGCCGCGAGAACGCCTTCACCGGCCGCGACTACACGGCCTACTTCCAGCGCCTGCACAAGGACCGCCTCGAGATCAGCTTCAAGCTCGAGGCGGATCGCATGCGCAACCTGACCCTGCCCGACGAGGAATTCAAGAAAGAGGTGCAGGTCGTCATGGAGGAGCGGCGGCTGCGCACCGAGGACAAGCCGACCGCGCTGACCTACGAGCGCTTCAACGCGACCGCCTTCCAGAACAGTCCCTATCATCATCCCGTGATCGGCTGGATGGACGACCTGCAACACCTGCACAACGCCGATCTGCGCGCCTGGTACCGCAAATGGTACGCACCGAACAACGCCACGCTCGTGGTCGCCGGTGACGTCGAGGCGGAGCGGGTGCTGAAGCTGGCAAAAAAACACTTCGGTCCGCTCAAGCCGTCCGACCTCGGCGAGCTGAAACCGCGCAAGGAGATCGCGCCGCTGGGCATGCGCCGCATCACCGTGAAGCGCCCGGCCGAAGTGCCGTACCTGATCATGGGTTACCGCGTGCCCGTGTTGCGCACCGCCGAACAGGAATGGGAGGCCTACGCGCTCGAGGTGCTGGCCGGGGTACTCGATGGCGGCAACAGCGCACGCCTGTCGCGCGAGGTTGTGCGCGGCAGCCAGATCGCCGTGTCGGCCGGCGCCGGTTACGGCCTGTATTCGCGCATCGATGACCAGTTCCTGCTCGACGGCAGCCCGGCGCAGGGCAAAACCATCGAACAGGTCGAAGCGGCGCTGCGCGCCCAGATCCAGCGCCTGCACGACGAGCCGGTCAGCCAGGCCGAACTCGAGCGCATCAAGGCGCAGGTCGTGGCCGGCAAGGTGTACGAACTCGACTCGGTGTTCTACCAGGCCATGCAGATC
>JASFME010000148.1:0-5714 GCA_050117725.1 Granulosicoccaceae bacterium
TCCTCGTAGCAAATCGTCACGCCAAGTTGCAAACCGGCGCCGGGCAAACGTGTTTGTCCGCTGTCACCGGAGGAAAAATCCGACATCGGCAGGTTAAACACGCCGCCTATCAAGCGCAGCACGTTACCCAGCGGCACGTACTCACCAAACGGTACGAGGTGCCGCTTGTGGTACACGGCGAACTCGCCGCCGAGGCTGACCATGCTGTTGTAATAGGTCGGCTGCATCTCCCTGTATTCCAGGATCGGCACACCGATCAGCAGGTCACTGCCCGCCTGCCGGGCGCGGCGGGTAATATCGTCCAGGTAATCATCAATCGCGTTGTGATAGAAATCCGGCACAGCCGTCTCCGGCCATATGATCAGCGGTGTTCCCAGTACCGCATCCGTCATGTCGCGGTAGCGATCCAGGATCACCTCACGCATCCCCGGCTGCCACTTTTCATCCTGGGCAACGTTGCCCTGTAACAGCGCGACTTCCACCGGTTGCCCCAGCGGGCTGACAAACTGCGGCAACTGCGCCAGACCCGCACCGAGCAACACAACTGCGGCCGCTGCCAGCGCCGTCAACCTTGCGGCACGACTGCGTTCGCTGACAAACACCACCAGGCCGGCCGCCAGCACGGCAATCGCCAGGCTGATGGCATAACTGCCAAGCAGCGGTGCGTAACCGGCCAGCAGGCTGTCGGTTTGTGTATAACCGAGTGACAGCCAGGGAAAGCCGGTAAACAACCAGCCACGCAGCCATTCCACCAGCAGCCAGCCCGCCGGCAGGCCAAGCAACATACCGGGTAACGTCGCCAGCAGTTTGCCCCGCACCACCAGCGCCCCGAGCAGTGCCGGGTACAGGGCGAGGATGGTGACGAACAATACGGTCAGGAAAATCGCCAGCCATAGGGGGGTATGACCAAATTCGTGGATGCTGACGATAACCCACGAGGTGCCGACGCCGAACATGCCCAGACCAAACAGGTAACCGCGCCAGGCGGCACGGCGTGTTGTCTGTGCCTGCCAGCCGAGGAACAACACGGCCAGGCAGAAGACCGCCAGCCACGCCAGGTCAAACGGTGCGAACGCGAGCGGCATGGCGGCGCCGGCCAGCGCCACCACAAGATCACCGCGCCGTCCCTGTCGTAAAGCTTGTGTGACTTTCACTGCACCCTCAGCTGGCTTGTTATTCTTGTTTATTAAGAAGGTTGGCGCTTAACCTGCAGCGATGTTGTCGTGCTGTGCTTCGGCGCGTTGCACCTTGAGCAGGTGCACGCGACGCTTGTCCGCCCGCATGACCTTGAACAGGAGTCCGCCGAGCTTGACGGTTTCGCCACGTGCCGGCACGTGCCCGAACGCCTGGGTCACCAGGCCGCCAATCGTATCGGACTCTTCATCGCTGAACTGTGTGCCGAAATGTTCGTTGAATTCATCGATCGGCACGAGGGCCTTGACGGTCGACTCGGTGTCACTGAGTGTCAGGATCATCATGTCTTCATCGAAATCATGCTCATCCTCGATTTCACCGACAATCTGTTCGAGCACATCCTCGATGGTCACCAGCCCTGCAACACCGCCGTATTCATCAACCACGATTGCCATGTGATTGCGGCTGGCACGAAACTCACGCAACAATACGTCGAGACGTTTGCTTTCCGGAATGAACACGACCGGGCGCAACAGCTCACGCAGATTAAAGCGATCACGCTTGTCTTCGTTCGAGTAGGCCAACAGGTCCTTGGCCAGCAACAGCCCAACCACTTCATCCTTGTTTTCGCCAATTACCGGGAAACGTGAATGCGCCGATTCAAGCACGACCGGCAATAATTCATCAAAGGTATGATCACGCTCGAGAATAACCATTTGCGAGCGAGGGATCATGATGTCACGCACCTGCATTTCCGATACTTGCAAAACGCCCTCGATCATCGATAACGCATCCGGGTTGAGCAGGTGACGCTGTTCGGCGTCGCGTAACAACTCGACGAGTTGCTCGCGGTCCTGGGGTTCGCCCATCAATGCCTGGCTCAAACGTTCAAACCAGGATCGGGGCGATTGACTAGGTCGGTCTTCACTCATGAGTTGGGCTCATGCTCCCTGTTGCCTGACGGAATCTGTATCTGTCGCGAGCACATACGGGTTGGCTACCCCAAGCTGCGCCAGGATTTCGATCTCGATGCCCTCCATCTGCGAGGCCTCATCGGGATCGATATGATCATAACCGAGCAAGTGCAACACGCCGTGCACGACCATGTGCGCCCAGTGCGCCTCGGCAGCCTTGCCCTGCTCGCGTGCCTCGTTCTCAACCACCTCGGCACAAATCACGATATCACCGAGCAGGTCGTGCGGCATCTCCGCATCGTCGACTTCGCCCAGGCCGGCCGGTAGTTCAAAGGGGAACGTCAGCACGTTGGTCGGTTTGTCCTTGCCGCGGTAATCACGGTTGAGTGCAGTCATTTCCTCAACGCCGACAATACGGACACTCAACTCGGCCGTATCTATCCGGCCGGCCAGTGCCGCGCGCAGCCATTGTTCAAACTGCTCCCGGACAGGAATATCGGCCTGGCCGTGTTCATACTGCAGATCGAGTACCAGCTTCATGATGCTTCCGCCCCGGGATCCGACGATGACGCTTCGTAACTTTCATAGGCGCTGACAATGCGCTGCACGAGCGGGTGACGCACCACGTCACGGGCCTGGAAAAAGGTAAAACTGATGCCATCGACATCCTTGAGGACTTCGATCACATGTCGCAGACCGGAGGCCTTGTTCGACGGCAAATCAATCTGCGTCACATCGCCCGTGATCACGGCCTTCGAGCCAAAGCCGATACGCGTCATGAACATCTTCATCTGCTCGATGGTCGTGTTCTGCGCTTCATCGAGGATCACAAACGATTCATTCAGGGTCCTGCCGCGCATGTAAGCCAGCGGCGCGACCTCGATCACGTTACGCTCGATCAACTTGGCGACGCGTTCAAAGCCGAGCATCTCGTACAGGGCATCATACAGCGGCCGCAGGTAGGGATCGATCTTCTGCGCCAGGTCACCGGGCAGGAAACCGAGGCGTTCACCGGCCTCGACCGCCGGGCGCACCAGCAACAGGCGGCGCACCTTGTCCGTTTCCAGTGCCTCGACCGCACTTGCCACGGCAAGATAGGTCTTGCCGGTACCGGCCGGGCCGATGCCGAAATTGATATCGTGTTCGCGGATGTCGTGCAGGTAACGCTGCTGGTTGGGGCCACGGCCGCGAATCGTGCCGCGCCGGGTCTGGATGGTGACTTCCTTGAAGGGCTGACTTTTATCCAGCCGCGCCTCGACCTCGGCACGCTGCAGGAACAGGTGGACATCGGCCGGGCGCAGCGCCTCGTTACCGGATTCACGGTACAGGCCCTTGAGTACCTCGCCGGCGGCACGCACGGCCTTGCCGTCACCGATAACCTGGAAGTTGTTGCCACGGTTATTGATCTCGACACCGAGCGAGCGCTCGATCTGGCGCAGGTGTTCATCGAACTGCCCGCACAGGTTGGCAAGGCGTTCGTTATCGGCCGGTTCAAGAATGAAGTCGTTGCTTTGCAGTTCGCTCAAGATAGCGCGTGGGCCTTACGACCCTTCACCCCGCAATGTCCTTGCATGATAAAAAGATAGTGAAATGCCCCTGCCAATGCAATGAACGGTTTCACGCCCGCAGTTCCCGGCGGCTGTCATCAAGGCACTCTCCACGCAGCGAGTTGGGCAGGGCCGCGGTAATGCGCAGTTCAACAAACTCGCCCACCAGTGAGGCATCGCCGGCAAAATTCACGACACGGTTGTTCTCGGTACGGCCACTGAGCATGCACGGGTCCTTGCGCGACGGGCCGGTAACCAGCACGCGCTGCGTGGTGCCGACCATGGCCTGGCTGATAGTTTGCGCCATTTCGGAAATACGCGTCTGCAAACGCTCGAGCCGGGCCTGCTTCACGCTGTGCGGCACATCGTCATCGAGAGCGGCGGCCGGCGTGCCGGGCCGCGCACTGAAAATGAAACTGTACGAGTGGTCGAAACCGACCTCTTCGATCAGTTGCATCGTGTCCTCGAAGTCCTGATCGGTCTCACCGGGGAAACCGATAATAAAGTCTGAAGACAGTGACAGATCCGGTCGCACCGCGCGCAGACGCTCGATGATGTCCCGGTACTGTGCGGCGGTGTGCTTGCGCTTCATCGCGGCAAGGATCTTGTCCGAACCGCTTTGCACCGGCAGGTGCAGGTGACTGACCAGCTCCGGGACCTCGGCATAGGCGTTGATCAGGCTGTCGGTCATCTCGATCGGGTGCGAGGTCGTATAGCGAATCCGTTCGATGCCCTCGATGGCGGCGACATAGGTGATGAGCAAAGCAAGGTCGGCCGTCTCGCCGTCATACATGAGACCGCGGTAGGCATTTACGTTCTGGCCGAGCAGGTTGACCTCGCGCACACCCTGCGCGGCGAGTCCGGCGATCTCGGCAATCACATCATCGAACGGCCGGCTGACTTCCTCACCACGCGTATAGGGCACGACACAGAACGTGCAGTACTTGCTGCAGCCTTCCATGATCGAGACAAAGGCGCTCGGCCCGTCGGCGCGCGGCTCCGGCAGGCGATCGAATTTTTCAATCTCGGGGAACGAGACATCAACTTGCGGCGTACGCGCGGCGCGCGTTTCATTGAGCAGCTCCGGCAGGCGATGCAAGGTCTGCGGGCCAAATACGATATCGACATACGGTGCGCGCAGGCGCAGGGCCTCGCCCTCCTGGCTGGCGACACAACCGCCAACGCCGATCACGAGTTCCGGGTTGTGCTGCTTGAGCTGATTCCAGCGGCCCAGTTCGGAGAAGACCTTCTCCTGCGCCTTCTCGCGGATCGAGCAGGTATTCAGCAACAGCACATCGGCCTCGCCCGGGTTTGTGGTGCGCTCGAGACCATGCGATGCCGCCAGTGCATCCGCCATGCGCGCCGAGTCATACTCGTTCATCTGGCAACCGAAAGTCTTGATATAAAGCTTGCCTGTCATGATTCCGTGGATTTAGCCAAGTGCTTGAAAAAAGGGGGGCAAATCTATCACTTTGGCCGGAAATGATCCAGCCTGTACAGAGTAAGGGGTGAGGGGTGAGACGGATCGCTGAGTAGCTGGGCTCAGCGATCCACCATCATCATGCGGGCATCGGTTCAGCTCGTCGATGCCGTGTCGTAACCCGGCTCAGCACTGATCTTGTGGATACTCAGATCCGCGCCCTGGTATTCCTGCTCCTCATCGAGACGCAGGCCACCGGCAACCGTCTTGATCAGGCCATACACGACGAAACCGCCGGTCAGGGCGACCGCCACACCGACCAGCGTACCGACCAGCTGTGCCATGAAACTCACACCGCCCATGCCGCCGAGTACCTCTAGGCCAAAGATACCGGCGGCAATCCCGCCCCAGGCGCCGCACAGGCCATGCAACGGCCACACACCGAGCACATCGTCGATCTTCCAGCGGTTCTGGGTCAGGGTGAAGGTCCAGACAAACAGGCCACCGGCGACTGCCCCCGTGACCAGCGCACCAAGCGGGTGCATCACATCCGAACCGGCACACACGGCGACGAGACCGGCCAACGGGCCGTTGTGGACGAAACCCGGGTCATTCTTGCCGGCCAGCAGTGCCGCGAGAATACCGCCGACCATGGCCATGAGCGAATTCAGCGCGACCAGACCACTGATCGCGGCGACC
>JASFME010000149.1:0-5705 GCA_050117725.1 Granulosicoccaceae bacterium
TGGTCGATGCAACAACCAACGCTGTACCTGATTGACCTGCACCGCGTGCAGATGCGTCGGCGCGTGCCACGGCGCTGGCTGGTCAAGGATCTCGGCGGTCTGTATTTTTCGGCGCTTGATGCCGGTCTGAGCCGGCATGACGTGCTGCGCTTCCTGCGCGGTTATTTCGACCGGCCGCTGCGCGAGATCCTCGCCGAACATGACGCGCTGTTTGCCGACATCATCGAACGCGCCCGGCGCTTTTATATTTCCATGCATGGCCGCGAGCCGGTATTGCCATGAACGAGCATCATGTCTTGCCGGTCATCAAGCATGGTATGGCGATGCCGTTCACGATCGCCTTGCCGGAAGGGGAACTGCTCACCTGTCTCGAGGCAGTCCGCATCCTGCCCGGTCGCCGGCTGGTGGGCCGGGGGCGCTGGCGTGGCCAGGACGTATTTATCAAGCTGTTCACCGGCGACCGGGCCGAGCGTGACTGGCAACACGAACAGCAGGGCAGTGTCGCGCTGCTGACCCATGGCGTGACCGCACCGGCGTTGTTGTTGAGTACGCGTCTGCCCGAGCCGGGCGGCTTTATCATCCTGTATGAGGTTATTGATGACGGCACGGATGCGGGCGCCGCCTATGAGGATGCCGATGCGGCGTTGCGTACGGTGCTGCGCGGGCAATTGCTCGGCACGCTGGCGCAATTGCATGGTGCCGGACTGCAACACAGTGACCTGCACCTCGACAACTTTTTGTTGACCGATACCAGGCTGTACGTGCTCGACGCCGGTTCGCTCCGGCTGATGGAAGCAGCGCTGGATTTGCCACAGGCTGAAGATGACCTTGCGGTGTTGCTTGCACAGTTTAATGATCTGCAGGCCGGCGACGTCACTGCCCTGTATGCACAGTATCTTGAAGCAAGGCACCTTGCGGACGGCGACGAGGCGCGTTTTGTCAAAAAGTATAACAAGGCGCGGGCCTACCGCGAGCGCAAGTACCTCGACAAGATCTTCCGCGAGTGCTCGGCATTTGTCGCCGAACATGACTTTAGCCGCCGCTGCGTCTTCGACCGCGCCTATGACAGTGATTGTCTGCGCGAGTTGCTGGCCGAGCCGGATGCCTTCTTCACAGACCCTGCCTCGGTCATGCTCAAGGACGGCAATACCTCGACAGTGGTCAGTGGCGACGCCTGCGACCAGCTGCTCGTGATCAAGCGTTACAACATCAAGCATGCCTGGCATGGCCTGCGCCGTGCCTTGCGTGAAACCCGTGCAGCGACCTCATGGCGCAACGCCCACTTGCTTGGCATGCTCGGTGTTCCGACCGCCGCGCCGCTGGCCTTTATCGAGGAACGTACCGGGCCATTACGCGGCCGCAGTTATTTTCTCATGCAGGCAGTAGAAGGTACGCGTGCAGAAGAGTATTTCACCGATCCGGACATGCCTGCCGAACTGAAACAGGCCCAGGCAGGCTTGTTATTGAAACAGTTCGAGCGTCTCGCCGACGCGGGCCTCGTGCACGGCGATTACAAGGCGACCAATTTTGTGATTACCGAACACGGGCCATTGATCCTCGATCTCGATGCACTGCGGCGACCGTCCTCGACGGCCCGGTTCCGCAAGGGCCTGGCCCGCGATCTGCGCCGCTTCCTGCAAAACTGGCAGGATGAACCCGCTGCCATGGCTTTATTCCGCTCCGGCGTCGAGGCACTTGCTGCCCGCCACGGTATTGCCGGCGAATTGTGAGGCATGGATTAGCGTCTGCGGCGTACAGGGTTTATTATTAGCGCCGGTTTATGATGTCATCCCGGCTGAATTGGTAACTGAATGATTATTCTTGGTATTTCCGGCGCCGTGTTCCATGATGCCTCGGCGGCGCTGTTTATCGATGGCAAACTCGTTGCCGCCGCCGAGGAAGAACGTTTCATCCGCGACAAGCACGCCAAGGGCCGTTTTCCGGTCGAGGCGGCACAGTATTGCCTGGCGCAGGCCGGCATCAAACCCTCCGAGGTCGATGTGGTCGCCATGCCGTATGCGCCGATCAGCCTGTTCAGCCGTGCCCGCTGGCATTTCGCGATGCGTCACTGGTATGCACCGGACCGGGCCCTGATGGCGCTGTTCAATGGCAACCGTCGTTACCGCCGCAACGTACGTTACGCGCACGACATGATGCGCACCATCGGCATCGACCCGGCACATGTCCGGCTCGTACCGGTCGAGCATCACATGACGCACGCCTCGAGCGCCTACCACCTGAGCGGCTTCCAGGAAAAGACCGCCGTTATCACGATCGATGGCAAGGGTGAATACGCGACGACCATGTTCGGCTATGCCGAGCACGGCAAGATCCACAAGATAAAGGAATTCTACGATCCGGATTCCCTCGGCGGCCTGTACGGCGCAATGACCGAGTACCTCGGTTTTGAAATGCTCGATGGCGAATTCAAGGTCATGGGCATGGCGCCGTACGGTGATCCGGACCGTTTCGATTTTTCACCGCTGCTGAAATTCGACAACAAGGATTTCCGTGTCAATACACAACTGGCAAACGTGATTGGCCTGCGCCGTTACAAGGATGACCGCCGCAGTTATTATTTCAGCCCGAAGCTGATCGAGTGGCTCGGGCCGAAGCGCGAAGGTGACGAGATCGACGACCCGTATATCGATTATGCGGCGAGCATACAGAAGCTGCTCGAGGACGCCGCACTTGGCCTCATCGATCATTATCTTGGCGACATTATTCGTGAGACCGGCAAGGTCGTGTATGCCGGCGGGGTGGCGCTCAACGTCAAGCTCAACCAGCGCATCATCGCGATGGACGGCGTCAGGGAACTGTTCGTGCAGCCGGCGGCGAACGATGCCGGCACCGCGCTCGGTGCCGCGTCGTTTGTCGCCAACGAAATGGGTGACACGGTCGAGCCGATGCGGCATGCCTACCTCGGGCCTTCGTACACGAATGAACAGGTGATCGCGGCCTGTGAGGCCGATGATCGTGTCAAGGTCTGGCAACAGCTCGACAATGCGCCGCTGCACGCCGCCGGGATCCTCGCTGCCGGTAACCCGCTCGCCTGGTTCCAGGGTCGCATGGAGTTCGGGCCGCGCGCGCTGGGCAACCGCAGTATCCTCGGCAACCCGAGCGAGAAGGGGGTCGCGGATCGTATCAACGCGCAGATCAAGTACCGTGAACGCTGGCGGCCATTCTGCCCGAGCATGCTCGACACGGTGGCGCCGGATATCCTGCAAACCGATCACCCGTCACCGTACATGACCTTTACCTTCGATGTCGCCGAACAGTGGAAGGCACGCATTCCCGAGGTCGTGCACGAAGACGGTACGGCGCGCGCCCAGATCGTGACCGCGGAGTCCAACCCGCGTTATTACAGACTGATCCAGGAACTGGAAAAGCGTACCGGCAATGGCGTCGTGCTGAATACTTCCCTGAACCGCCGCGGTGAGCCGATGGTATGCAGCCCGCGCGATGCGCTCGACATGTTTTTTGGTTCCGACCTGCAGTTCCTGATCATGGAAGACATCCTCGTCACGAAGGATGATGCCCCGGCCGTATGATTGCGCAGCACGCACCGGCCATCGATGTCCTGCAACAGGCGCAGCGGATCCTGTTGCTCGTCTCGGAGCGGGTCGGCGACGTGATCTTCTGTACCCCGGCGATTCACCTGCTCAAACACAACCGGCCGCAGGCCACGATTGATGTTATCGCACCGTCGGTGGCCGCGGCACAGGTGCTGGAAAACAACCCGTACATCAACCGGGTCATCACCGTCGGCAACCCGGCAGGCTGCATACAGTTCGCAGCCGACTATGAGGTGCTGATCGATCTGCACAACAGCCGCAAGACGCGCGCCTGTGCCGAACAGTTTGCCATCCCGCAGGTGTCATCACCACGTATCGGCGCGGGCCACCAGAGTGCCGTTGCGGTTGAATTCATGCAGTCATTGTTACCGGGCTTTAGCGTGCCGCAGGGTTTCGATGGCGGCTATGAACTGTTCCCGGCCGGGCGTAACCACGCGCATATCGACAGCCTGCTGGCCGAGGTAGACAACAACACGCTCCTTATCGGCTGCCACATGGGCAGCAACCGCGTCGCGCGCAAGAGCGGCTTTCTGAAACGCCTGTTCAGGCGTAACGACGGCCGCGGCAAGAGCTGGCCGGTGGAACGCTTTGTCGAGCTGGCGCGCCGCCTGCACGCGCATTATCCGCATATGAAACTCGTGCTGACCGGCACCCCGGCCGAGAGTCATCTGATCAAGGCGTTTGCGAAACAGGATGACTTTGTCATCGACCTGATCGGCCAGACCAGCGTTGCCGATCTCGCTGCGCTCATGGCGCGCCTGAAAGTGTTTGTTACCGGCGATACCGGGCCGTTGCATGTCGCGAGCGCGACACCGGTGCCGCTTGTGTGCCTGTTCGGTCCGACCGAACCGAAGCATTACGGCCCGCGGCCGGCGAAGGATTTCCGCAAGGTGATCTATAAAGACACGCTGGATGACATCAGTATTGATGATGTAGTGGCGGCGGTTGAGCAGCTTATAGAATCAAAAAATTAATAGCCGATGGCATTGTATTATTGATAATACAAAATAATCTTGCGGGTGTTTTCCGCCCCCCGGAGCGGGTCTATTTTCTTTGCCCGCCCAAAGAAAATAGACGAAAAGAAAGGACGTCCCCGCTCCTTGTACTGAAAACAAAATAATTTTGTTTTCAGTGTTCCCTCGGTGCTCGGAAAAATCAGCGCAAATACCAACTCGCTCATTTCGCTGCGCTCACGCTTGCGAATTGTGGCTCGAACAAGGGATTTGCTTACTCTGATTTTGCCTGCGTGCCTCGGCTGTGTCGTAGGGGAAAGTACAGCCGGGGTTTCAAATCATCAATCAGCAATCATAAATTATCGATCTAAACTCTCGTCCGCGAGGATCTTCTTCGCCCCGACCTTGTTCAGCATGGCCTCGACGCGCTTCCTGCCCTTGCGGATCGAGCTGTCCGAGGAACCGAGTTGTGGGTTGAGCACCATCGTCGCGTGGTTGGCGTGGTAGATGTAGCGCGACAGGGTCTCCGATGGCAGGAACACCATTTTATAGCCGGCCTCTTCGAGCTTGCGGTGCATGACCTTGCCGGCCGTATCGTTCTCGTCCGAGAAGTCGGTGTCCACTTTGCGCAGCGCGGCCATGCGGTACAGCGCGCAGTGGCTGCGCAGGTAGTAATAGTTCTTGCCCTTGCCCATAACCTGCTTGCCCAGTAACGGGTAATACACGCTCTGTATGGCATGTTCGATGCGTTTCAGGACACGCTTGTACAGCGGCTTGCTCTCGAGTTTCCACGAGCCGACCCCGGCCACGTCCGGTTTGCCCTCGATATGCGACAGCAGGAAATCGAGCCAGCCCGGGTGATGCATGAACGTATCGGTATGGATCGACAGCACGTACGGCGTGTCGACCTGGGACAGTGCCAGGTCGAGTGCACGCGAGTGCGACAGCGGCGGCGTATCGTCGTCCGCCGGTGGCCGTTCGAGCAGCGTGATCCAGTCGAGGCCGCGCAGGTAGTCAAGCGAGTCGTCCGCCGAGTGGTTGTCGATCGCGATCACGCGCACGCGCGACATGTCGGTGTATTTGCGGATCAGGCGCAGACAGATCCGGGTCAGTTCCGGGGTCTTGTAGTTCGGGATCAGGATGGTGACCTGGGCAGTGCTCATGGTGATACGCTTTG
>JASFME010000150.1:0-5697 GCA_050117725.1 Granulosicoccaceae bacterium
CCTGAACAGGCCGGCCTGACCTACAGATTTACAATGACTTCAGGAGTCAAACATGGCCTGGAATGAACCGGGTGGTTCCAAAGACCGCGACCCGTGGGGCAACCGCAATCAGGATCAAGGGCCCCCAGATATCGACGAGGTCGTGAAAAAAATGCGCGACAAGTTCGGCGGCCTGTTTGGCGGTGGTCGTGGCCGCGGCAGCGGCAGCGGTGGCCAGAATGCCGGCGGTATTTTCTCGATCATCGTGCTTGGCCTGGTAATCTGGCTTGTCTATGACGTGACCTATATTATCGACCCGGCCGAGCGTGGCGTGGTGCTGCGCTTTGGCAAGTATGTCGATTCGCTACAGCCGGGTCTCAACCTGCGTCTGCCACGCCCGATCGAGCAGGTGTACCGTGTCAATGTCGATACCGTACGTACTACCGAGATTGGCCTGTCACGGGCCGAGTCCTACATGCTGACGCAGGATCAGAACATCGTCGACATCCAGTTCAACATCCAGTACCGCATCAAGGACCCGCGTGCCTACCTGTTCAATGATGTCGCGCCAAATGAATCGCTGCGACATGCCACCGAATCTGCGGTGCGTGAAACTGTCGGCAAGAACGATATGGACTTCATTATCAAGGACGGTCGTGAAATAGTTGGCAGTAATGCCGGCGAACTCGTGCAAAAGATTGTCGATGATTACGGTACCGGTATCCTGATCACACAGTTCAACATGCAGAAGGCGAAAGAGCCCGAAGAAGTACGTGAGGCGTTTGCCGATGCCGTCAAGGCGCAGGCTGACGAAGAACGTTACAAGAACGAGGCCGATGCCTACCAGCGCGAAGTACTCGGCAAGGCCCAGGGCGCCATGCAGCGTACCTTGCAGGATGCCGAGGGCTACCGTGCCCGCGTTGTCGAGTCGGCTACGGGTGAGGCGAAACGCTTTGCCCAGATACTGACAGAATATGAAAAGGCGCCTGAGGTGACACGGGAACGCCTCTATATCGAGGCAATGGAGGCGGTGCTGGCCAACAGTACCAAGGTCATGACCGATACCCAGGGCAGTAACAACCTGCTGTACCTGCCGCTGGACCAGCTTATGCGTCGTCAATCGGCATCAACATTGCCTGGTGCACCAGGTGACCAGACGGAATGGTCGCCGTCATCACAGTCAACACCAAACAGCAGTGAGCGGGCGATTGTTACTGACCCACGCAGCAGGAGGGCCCGCTAATGTTTAACAGTCGAATCTTCATAATCCTCGCCGCGCTGGGCGTATTCATACTCAGCCAGTCATTGTTCATGGTTGATGAACGGGAACTGGCTATCAAGTTCAAACTTGGCGAGATCGTACGCTCGGATTTCGAACCGGGATTGCATTTCAAGACGCCATTTGTGAATAACGTGCGTTTCTTCGACAAGCGTCTGCAGACCATGGATGCGTCACCGGCACGTATTATTACCACCGAGAAAAAATACGTACTCGTGGATTCGTTTGTGAAATGGCGTATCGGCGATGTCGAAAAGTTCTACCGTACCATGCGCGGCGGTGATACCTCGGTGGCGAATGCTACCTTGCAACCGATCGTCAACAAGCGCTTACGTGACGCCTTTGGTGAGCGCACCATCCAGGCCGTGGTCTCGGGTGAACGTGAAGAAGTCATGGATCTGCTGACGGAGAATATTCGTTCTCAGAGCGAGCAATATGGTATCAAGATCATCGATGTGCGCGTGAAACGTGTTGACTTCGAAGAAGAGATCAGCGAATCGGTATTCCGCCAGATGCGCACCGAGCGACAGCGCGTGGCAAAGGAATTCCGTGCCCGGGGCAGAGCTGAGGCCGAGCGTATTCGTGCGGAAACTGACCGGAAGTACACGACCATGCTGGCCGAGGCCTATCGTGACGCAGAAAATATTCGGGGTGCAGGTGATGCGAAATCAGCGGAAATCTATGCCTCCGCCTACAACAAGAACCGGGAGTTCTACTCGTTGTATCGCAGCCTGAATGCCTACAAATCGGCCTTCGCCAACAAGAATGACGTGATCCTGCTCGAACCGGAGGCGGATTTCTTCAAGTATTTCAAGAGCCCGAAAGGCAAGTAAACCGCGGCGATGGATGAGACAATACCGGGCGGCGACTGCAGGTCGTACGCCCGGCTTTTTTGTGGGTATCAGAATGTGGCATGATCTGCTGGCAGCATTTGCGCTCGTGCTCGTCATCGAGGGCATCATGCCGTTTTTGAGCCCTGATGGCTGGCGGCGTATGATGCTGTCGGTGAGCCAGCTCGATGACCGCGCGCTGCGGCTCGCCGGGCTCATCAGCATGCTGGTCGGGGCCGGCCTGCTTTACCTGCTTCGCTGAACAGTTTGATGATTTAACCGGGGCATGAGGCCACGCCACATGCCCCGAATTATGTACGGAAGAAGGCTATGACGACCAACGATCCCTGGCTGTTGCCGGAAGGTATCGAAGAAGTGCTGCCGCCGCAGGCGGATCGGCTCGAACAGTTGCGCCGTGACGTCCTCGATGTCATGCGTGGCTGGGGTTATGAGCTCGTCATGCCGCCGTTCATCGACTACCTGGATTCCCTGTTAACAGGCACGGGCAACGACCTTGACCTGCAGACCTTCAAGCTGACCGATCAATTGTCGGGCCGTCTCATGGGCATTCGCGCCGACATGACGCCGCAGGTCGCGCGCATGGATGCCCACCAGTTACAGCGTGATACACCGACCCGCCTGTGTTACCTCGGTACCGTGTTGCGCACACGCCCGGAAGGCCTGGGTGGCAGCCGCAGCCCGCTGCAGCTCGGCGCGGAATTGTACGGTCACGCCGGTTGCGAGAGTGATGTCGAGATCATCCGCCTGATGCAGGCCGTACTCGCCACGGTCGGCATCAACAGCCTGCACATCGATCTCGGGCACGTCGGCATTTACCGTGGGCTGGTTGAGCAGGCCGGCCTCGATGCCGGCCAGCAGGCTGCGTTGTTCGATGCCATGCAGCGCAAGGCCGTGCCGGAAATCGAGCAGTTATTGAATGACTGGCAACTGGCCAGTGAGGTGCGGGCGATGTTGCGCGCGCTCGTCGATCTGAATGGTGATCGCAGTGTGCTGGAGACGGCGGCAGACAAGCTGGCTGCGGCATCCGATGCCGTGCGCGCCGCGCTGGATAATCTCAGGTCGATCGCCGATCGACTGCCTGGCAGTGGCGCGAATGTCGAACTGTTCTTCGACCTGGCCGAGTTGCGCGGATATTACTACCACACGGGCGTGATGTTTGCCGCCTATCTGCCGCGGCATGGCCAGGCGGTTGCCTGGGGTGGACGCTATGACGACATTGGCAAGGTATTTGGTCGTGCGCGCCCGGCAACCGGTTTCAGCGCCGATCTGCAAACACTCGTGCGCCTGGGCAAGTTTGCCAGCCGGCCGCGTAACGCGATTTTTGCGCCGGCCGATGTGGATGCTGCACTTGAGGCCAGGATCAACGAATTGCGTGCACAGGGTGAATGTGTCGTGCGCGGCCTGCCGGGGCAAAGCGGTGATGCGGCCGCGATGGGATGCACGCGCGAGCTCGTCAAGACCGGTGACAGCTGGGTAGTCAAAGACTAGTTTTAATTAACCACTAACATGAAGTCAGAAACATGGGCAAAAACGTCATTGTAATTGGTGCTCACTGGGGCGATGAAGGCAAGGGCAAGGTCGTTGACCTGCTTACTGACCAGGCCTCCGCAGTGGTGCGCTTCCAGGGCGGTCATAACGCCGGCCATACACTTGTCATCGATGGCAAGAAAACCGTCTTGCACCTGATCCCGTCGGGCATCTTGCGTGAAAACGTGATTGGCATGATCGGTAACGGTGTCGTGCTGTCGCCCGAGGCCCTGCTCAAGGAGATCGATGAACTGGAAGCAGGCGGTATCCCGGCCAGTTCACGCCTGAAGATCAGCGAGGCCTGCCCGTTGATCCTGCCGTACCATGTGGCCCTCGACCAGGCACGCGAGGTCGCTCGCGGTAACAGGGCGATCGGTACGACCGGTCGTGGTATCGGCCCTGCCTACGAAGACAAGGTCTCGCGTCGTGGAATCCGCCTCGGTGACCTGTTCAATGTCGAACATTTTGCCGCCAGGCTCGAAGAGGTGATGGAGTATCACAACTTTGCGCTTGTTAATTACTTCAAGGCTGATGCCGTCGATTACCAGCAGGTCTTCGACAGTGTTATGGCCATGCGTGATCGCCTGTTGCCGATGGTGGATGACATTCCCGAACTGCTGTACCAGGCGCGCCAGCGGGGCGATAACGTCATGTATGAGGGCGCGCAGGGGACACTGCTGGATATCGACCACGGTACCTACCCGTACGTGACTTCGAGTAACACGACTGCCGGCGCTGCGGCCTGTGGTACCGGTACCGGGCCGATGAATTTCGATTATATCCTCGGTATCGTCAAGGCCTACACGACGCGCGTCGGTGGCGGGCCGTTCCCGACCGAGTTGTACGATGGTACCGCTACCCATAATGATGAAGAAGGTCGCTACATGGCGGAGAAGGGCGCTGAGTTCGGTGCCACCACGGGTCGTGCCCGCCGTTGTGGCTGGCTCGATGCTGTGACGCTGCGCCGCGCGATCCGCATCAACAGCATTACCGGTATGTGTATCACCAAGCTCGATGTGCTCGACGGTATGAAGACAATCCGCATCTGTACCGCTTACGACTACAACGGCGAAATCCGCGAAGTGAACCCGATTGGTGCCGAGGCCTTCGAGGCCTGCGAACCGGTTTACGAGGAACTGCCAGGCTGGAGTGAGTCGACCGTTGGCGTGAAGCGCTACGAGGACCTGCCGGAAAATGCACGCAACTACCTCGCGCGCATCGAGGAGATCGTCGGTGCACCGATCGATATCATTTCGACCGGCCCGGATCGCGTCGAGACCATCGTCAGGCGCCACCCGTTCGCCTGACACAGGAAACAAATATGAAACCGGCAGCCCGCTGACTGCCGGTTTCGTACGTATACCGTTCTGCCAGGTCTGGCAGGCGGTATCGGTAGCAAGCAAGAACGGCAACGGCAGCTGGCTGTGACTTATCCGGGGTGGGACCGGGAACAGCCGTCACGTGCCGGTTTGGATGACACGGGTTGATTGACCGCCAGGGGTGGTGAAAAGGTGAATCTCGCGATGCGATGTTCACGGGTCATATCAACCTGTTGTTACAGGACGATTCGCACAGGGAGTGGGTGCAGGGGTGTTTTTCATGCCAGGTCGGTGCGGTGTTTTTTCACCGCGGTTCGCCTGCTGCGTGTCTCCGACTGAAGGCTGCACAATTCGATAATCCTGGTGGCACAGGGTTCTGTGAGAAATTACAGGACCGTTTGTGGTCTTTGCCTGGTGGTCGATGCTTGCGTGCAACAGCAAAAGTAGATGGTAATGGTTGGGAAGGGCATTATTCATTCTGTAACAAGACAAGCATTGCTGTCGGGGTTGGCATTGTTTGCCGTGTTCCAGTCGGTATCTGCCGGCGCCGTCAGCTATGCCGAGGCGCTGCGCCTGGCGCGTGAGGGCGATACGGCGGCGGCATTGCTGCAATTCGAGGAATTGCTCCAGCTTGCCCCCGATGATCGCCGTTTGCGTTACGACTATATCGTGACCTTGCAGTGGGCCGGCCGCAACGAGGCGGTGTTACAGCAGGCCGGGCGGATCCGGCTGGACGCATCAC
>JASFME010000151.1:0-5658 GCA_050117725.1 Granulosicoccaceae bacterium
GATCATGTTACTGCTACTCACCATTATTGGCGTTACCTCGATGCAGACCACGACGCTCGAGGAAAAAATGGCCGGCAACATGCACGAGTACCACCTCGCCTTCCAGTCCGCCGAAGCTGCCCTGCGCGAAGGCGAAAAATACCTCGAAGATACCGCGCTCATCACGACCGACAGCACGGACGGCATCCATGACCGTGGTGATGCTCCCTTGCCACTGGATGAATCAACCTGGACGGACACGGCGCAATGGCGCGATGTCAGTAGTGTGCTGGATGGCCTGCAGGGCAGCGCAGGATACAGTATCGAGAAGATCGGCACCGTGTCCAAGTCAACCGGTAAAAACGTCGGTTTTACCCAGAATTACGCCTCGAACGAGGGCGGCGATGTCACAGGTTGGCGGGTCGTGGCCTGGGGCAAGGGGCGTAACGACACGGTCAAGGTCGTACTGTCGAGCTATTTCGGCAAGAAGACCTTCGAGAATGCGAACTAAAGCTGGATATAGACTTGGCCGTACGAGACGGCAAAGGTGGTTGTCATGAAGACAAAACAAACACTGAAACAACTTTCAACCAGCCTGCTGGCCGCAAGCGTCATTTCGGCGCCCACAGTGTTGAACGCCGCACCGGGCACGGTCGCGACACAGCCGCTGTTCACGCAGAACGCGGTCGACCCGAACGTCATGTTGGTTATCGATGACTCGAGCAGCATGGACTTCGAGGTGCTGTTTACCACGAACGACGGCGCGCTGTACTGGGATGACGACAATGACACCTTCCACGCGCTCGGTGACGGTGTCACCACGAGCGACGACAAGTACGTCTACCTGTTCCCGAACGGCAGTGGCTTCGCTGATGGCAAGCGTCAAAACACGGATGCCAACGATCACTTTGCCATCCCGCCGTTCATCCAGTACGCCTACGCGCGCAGTCCGGCCTACAACAAGGCCTACTATGACCCGGATGTCACCTATACCCCGTGGACAGACTACAGTGGTCAGAGCTTTGGCGATATTACCGCAACCGCAGCCCCTGCCGACCCGGCGCGTGGCGCAGACAACTTCGACCTTACAAGCAATATCCTTGACTCGTACTACTCAACCGACGAGGTCTTCCGTGTGCAGGAAGGCATGGCCATCCCGAAAGGGCAGCGTTTCAACTACCAGGGCACTACCTACACATATGTCGGCGGTAGTGATGGTTATGTGGGTTCGGGTCAACTGATCACTGGCGAAACCGGGATCGGTGTCGAGTATAACCCTGCAACCTATTATACCGTCGTCAGTTCGGGCTCCTACGCGGTCAAGGATGGTAGCGGTGCAAACGTGAGTGGTGACTGCGCCTCACCAGACCCGAGCCACTACGGTTACTTCGAGGATCGTCCCTCCGACTTCAACCCCCAAGGCTCCAATACGGCCGTCGCCCTCGCCCCGGACGGTCAATGCCTTGAGGCGCATGTTATTGCCGCCGGTACGGACGAGATGCAGAACTTCGCCAACTGGTTCAGTTACTACCGCAAGCGCCACCTTGCCACCCGCGGTGGACTGACGTCCGCACTTGACAACATAACCGGCATCCGGGTGGGCATGTTTACCATCAACGATCTCGGCACAGTCACGATGCGCGACTTCGACACGCAAAAAGACACGGTATTCAGCCAGATTTATTCCGAAGAAGTCAGTGGTGGCACACCGAACCGCCAGGCCCTCTATCATGCCGGCGAACAATACGATACCAACACGAACATCGTCACCGACGAGTGCCAGAAGAATTTCACCCTCATGTTCACCGATGGTTATGCCAGCCTTGGAGGTACCCTGCCAACCCCCGGCAATGCAGATGGCGATGATGGCGAACCCTACGCCGATACTATCAGTAATACACTGGCTGATATTGCCATGGATTATTACGAAACCCGTCTGCGTAGCAGTGACTTTGCCGCCGGCGAGGTGCCAATATCCGATCAATGCGATGTCAGCCCGGTTGATCCGCAACTCGACTGTAATGATGACCTGCACATGGTGACCTACACGGTCGGCCTCGGTGCACAGGGCACGATCTTCAATAACGCAGCCGTCAGCCCCTTCTATGATGAAGTCGCCGATGTATACAGCACGCCAGTGACCTGGCCTGACGTGAACACGGCGCGTGACCCGCGCCAGATCGATGATCTCTATCATGCTGCCGTGAATGGCCGTGGTGAAATGTACAATGCCGCGACCCCGGCCGACCTTGCCGACGAACTCGACACCGCGCTGAAATCGATTACCTCGCAAACCGGCTCGGCCTCGGCGGTGGCGTTTAACACGAGCGTCCTCAGCACCGGCAGTGTCGTGTACCAGGCGCGCTTTAATACCGACAAATGGCGTGGCCAGTTGCTCTCCTTCGACCTTGATTCCGGCACGGGCGCTGTCGACGCCACGGCCAACTGGGACGCAGGTGACCTCCTGCCGGCTGCCGATTCACGCGTCATCCTGACCTATAACCCGGATGCCGATGACAATGTGGGGGTCACCTTTACAGCCAGCACGAATAGCGACCTGTCCGACTCAAGCCTGTCGGCTGCCGCGATTGCCGACCTGTCTGCCTCACTGCCGGACGGCCTGACGGCCAAGGATCGCCTTGACTACGTGCGTGGCGATCGCAGCAACGAAGGCACGGATGACAGCGGCAATTCACGTTTCCGCGTGCGCCATGACGATACCGTGCTCGGCGATATTGTCCACTCGGCACCCGTGTTTGTCGGTGCCCCGAGCCAGGGCTGGCCGGATGGCAACGGCGCGAACGGCTTCCCGGCAAGCCCGGCAAGCTACAGTGCGTTCCAGGATGGAGATGCAACAGACCGCACATCGGTTGTGTACATCGGCGCGAATGACGGCATGCTGCATGGCTTTAATGCCGTAACCGGCGTAGAAGTTCTCGGCTATATCCCGAACTCGGTGTATTCGAGCAGCGCCAACGAGGGCCTGCACTACCTGAGTGATCCGGATTACCAGCACATGTACTATGTCGATGGTACGCCAACGATATCGGATGCCTATACACCGGGACGTAACAGCGACGGCACACAGTCCGGAACGGCTTGGCGCACCGTGCTCGTCGGGACGCTACGTGGTGGCGGTCAGGGCGTCTATGCACTCGATGTCACCACACCCGGAAACTTCAGTTCGACAGATGGCAGCGCTGCTTCAACCGTGTTGTGGGAATTCACGAGTGCGGATGACGCGGACCTCGGTGATACCTTCTCACGTCCCACGATCGTGCCGACCAATGCCACCGATGGCAGTGGCAACCTGCGCTGGGCCGCGATCCTCGGTAACGGCTACAACAGCGGCAGTAACACGCCGACTGCGGGTGACTGCTCCGCCAAGCTGTTCATCCTGTTCCTCGATGGCGGCCTCGACGGGGAGTGGACCCTGGGCACCGACTACCTGAAAATCGATACTGCTACAGGTGATGCCGATGACTGTAACGGTCTGTCCACGCCACGCGTCGTCGATATCGACAGTAATGCGATCGCCGATCTCGTTTATGCCGGTGACCTGCATGGCAACCTGTGGGCCTTCGACCTGTGCAATGCCGATAACCAGGGCACCTGCCAGGGCAGCGGCTGGGGTGTGAAATACGATGATGGTGCTAATCCAACACCGGCAATAGCGCCGTTGTTCACGGCAAAAGATGCGAGCGGCAATCGCCAGCCGATTACTGTCGCGCCGACCGTGATCTCGCACCCGACGATCTTCTCCACCGGCTTTGATCCGAATGTGCTCGTGCTGTTTGGCACCGGCCAGTACATCGTTGACGGCGACAAGAGCGATCCGGTCTCCGCCAGCAACCCGCAAAACACGTACTACGGTGTCTGGGATCGTGGCGATGCCCAGCTGCTTCGCGCCAATCTCATGCAGCAGGTGTTCGAGAGCGGCTACGGCGCCGGTGCCGACATCCGCGTCACGGGTACGGATGAACCGGACTACACTGCCGCCAATTTCGCCAACCGTGAATATGGCTGGTACCTCGACCTGCCGGATACGAGCGAGGCTGACAACAGCGCGACCGGTGCCCCGGAGCGCGTGGTCGTGAACTCGGTCGTCGTCGGTGATATCGTATTCTTTAACACGCTCGTGCCGACTGCCAATGGTTGTGACGTGGGTGGTTACGGCTATCTCATGTCCCTACTGGCGAAGAATGGCGGACGCCCCGATGATTCGGTTTTCGATGCCAACAATGATGGCAGTATCAATGACTCGGATCTCGTCACCGTCGGCGACGACAGCGTGGCCGCAGTTGGCGAGAAGTTCGAGGAAGGCATCGTCTCCGAGCCGAGCTTCCTCAGTGACAACCGCTACGTCTCGACGAGTAAGGGTGATATCGAGAAAGATGAAACCGAGCCACCAGGTACTGCTGAAATCGGCCGCTACTCGTGGCAGGAAATTCGCGCCGAATAAGACAACGAATGAGGTGTTCAACTGATGTCAGTCAAACAACGTGGTTTTACCCTGCTCGAGCTGATGATCGCGCTCGCCATCCTCGCGATTATTGTCAGCGTCGCGATTCCATCCTACCAGGACCAGATTCGCAAGGCGCGACGCGCCGATGGCCGCGGTGCACTGCTCGATGCGGCACAGGCACTGGAGCGCTGCAATACGATTAATGGCAGCTACAACCATGCCAGTTGCGGTAATAACGTGGTACCGAGCGACTCGCTGGATAATCATTACGCCATCGCGATAACGGCAATTACGCCGTCATCGTTTACCCTGAGTGCCACAGCACAGGGAACGCAGGCTGAAGATACGAATTGCGCGACACTGACCCTGACCAATACCGGCGTAAAGACGCCGGATCCTGCTACGGACACGAACCGTTGCTGGGAGTAAACCCTTGCCGGGCAGGTTAATTACCGGCCTTCAGTTCTTTCGGCAAGGTAAACGTCACCGTTTCCCGTTCACCTGAAGCCTCGGCTGCCGTTTCGGCACCGAGGCTTTTCAGTCTGGCAATCACCTGTTCGACCAGCACTTCCGGCGCCGAGGCCCCGGCGGTCACGCCGATATTATCGATACCCTGCAACCAGTCCGGCTGGATATCATCCGGGCCGTCAATGAGATATGCCGTCACGCCCTGTTTTTCCGCGATCTCGCGCAGGCGATTCGAATTCGAACTGTTCGGTGAACCGACCACGAGCACCAGCTCAGACTGGCCCGCCAGTTTCTTCACCGCGTCCTGGCGATTTTGCGTGGCGTAGCAGATATCATCCTTCCTCGGCCCGAGGATCGCCGGGAAGCGTGCCTTCAGGGCATCGATGATGGCGGCCGTATCATCCATGGACAGCGTCGTTTGGGTGACAAACGCGATGTGTTCGGGATCGCTGACCGCCAGCGCCGCGACATCATCGACCGTTTCGACGAGATACATGGCCGGCCCCGCATCTGCCGCGTACTGGCCCATCGTACCTTCGACCTCGGGATGGCCGGCATGGCCGATCAACACGACTTCCCGGCCGGCCTGCGCATGTCGCGCGACTTCAAGATGCACCTTCGTGACGAGCGGACAGGTTGCATCGAACACACGCAGGCCACGCCGTTCCGCGTCCTGGCGCACCGCTTGCGCGACACCGTGCGCACTGAAGATCACGGTGGCACCGGCCGGCACCTCGTCGAGTTCC
>JASFME010000152.1:0-5654 GCA_050117725.1 Granulosicoccaceae bacterium
GTTTTCCGCGATATAGACTTCACCATTGGGTGCGCGGTGGATGGCATCCGGCGGGCACTCCTTCATGCAATGCGGGTGTTCACAGTGTCGGCAGGAAGTCGGTACGTGGATTGAAGAAAAGGTCGGGCCGGCTTCGCGATTCAGACGCGAGGTACCATAGTGGGTTTCGGCACAGGCCTTTTCACAGTTATCGCAGCGCACACAGAGTGACTCGTCGATGAGCAGGACGTCGGTAGCTTCGCCAAGACCCTGTTGCACAAGAAAGCTGATAATAGTGCCGGAATCAGGCGTGTTTTCCATTTGCACGCTATTTTTCAGACGCGCCTGGTAGATACGTTCCATCTCGCGGCGCACATCCTGATCGCTATCCATGAGTTTCTTGAATTCATTGCCATCCAGCACGATGGTTTCGGTATTGACCGCCGCCCGTACTGTCGCCGTGCGCCGGTTATCGCCGAGCAGGGCCATTTCACCGACATAGTTGCCGGCAGGCAGGTAGGAAAGCACGATATCCTTGCCGCCGATCTGACGTGACACGGTGAGTGAGCCACGGCGCACCAGTTCCAGAGTTTCGCCTTCATCGCCTTCGTTAAAGACAATATCACCGGCTTTGTATTGTTTTAATTGTGCAGTGCTGACGATCGGTTGCAATTTTTCGGCAGGCGTATTCGGTGCGAGGTGCGCCTGCACAGCGCGCAGCAGGAAGGCTTCATCAATGACACGCTTGACAGATTCAACTGAACTGATGGTCTTGTTCATCGAGCGGCGTGGTGTCTCGATGAGAATGCAGTTGTTACCTGCATGCACTGTCGCGGAGCGACGATGCCCCGAAATCAGGCTCATTTCGCCGAAGAAGGCACCTTTACGCAAGGCTATCCGTTGGGAAGGGTCTTCCGGATTGATCTCAACGTTGACTTCGCCATCGACAATGGAAAAGAAGGTGTTGGTGTAGTCATTACGACGGAAAATCGTATCACCGGCAGCAGGTGTGCGAATGTCACTGTCGAGCATGAATTCGCGCAACTGCAAGATCGTCAGACCGGCAAGCACTGGCACATTTTCCTGGATAACTTTCAGGCACTCGTCAACGGAGATGCCACCTTTCATCTGGCTGAAATGCTTGAACTTCTCCTTGAGCAAAGGTTCGTCGGCCGGTTCAACATCGTTACCCTGGATAAACTCGATGACTTCGTAGCCCTGGTTCATGGCCTGTTTGATCAGCGGGTAGCCAGCCAGCGCGCCAACGATGTAAAGACCTTCAACGTTGGATTCGTATTGTGAACTCAGCGCAGGAACTGCAGCAGGATCATCGCTTGGGAATTCGATACCGCATGATTCGACGAAACGACGTGGCGGTATGGCGCCGAGCCGGGCAATCACTCGGTGGCAACTGATTTCGGTATCGCCGTTGGGGGTGCTGATAGTGATCTTGCCGCGTTCACCATTATCATTCGGCGAGTCATAACCATCGACACGCAAGGTACTGGACTTGTAGTAACAGGTGATAATGCCCTTGTCGATGGCGGCATTGATCGCGTCCTCGTTGCCCTGTTTGGCGCGCGAAAATTCATCACCGCGGTTAAGGATGATGACATTGTTCTGTTCGGACAGTGCCACGGCATTTTCAATCGCGGCATCACCGGCACCGATGACAACGATCGTTTCATCGGCATATTCCTTCGGATCGTCGAGCTGGTATTGCACCATCTCAAGATCCTGGCCATCGACACCGAGTTTACGCAGATTGCCCTGCAGCCCGATGCCGAGAATGACGTGATCGGCTGTGACGGTTTCGCCGTTTTTCAGGGTCAGGCTGAAATTGCCCTTGTTGCCGCTGATGCCGGTGACTTCGGCATTGTATTTGACGTTTACCTTGAGGTTGGCGACTTCGCTGTCCCAGGTACCAAGAATATCTTCACGGGTACCGGCACTGAAATGTAACGGACTGCGCAGGGGAAGCACCTGCGGTTCGTCCATGACATGTTTGCCTTTCTGGTATCTATAAATTGTATTGGAAAGGTGATCGCTGCTTTCCAACAGGACATGCGAGACACCCAGCTCGGCAGCATGTGCAGCCGCGCTCATGCCACCCGGGCCTGAGCCAACGATCGCAATCGCAAAATCGCTCATGCAGTCCCCCTCCGGACTATGACTTCCATTTAACACGTCCCCGTACGTGATAACGCCTTGTCCTGCGGACAAGAATTTTCGAGAATGTTTGATATCCCGCTAGGGCAATAATATTAGAGCATCCGCCGTGGCACTTTTTTCTTGCGTTGTTGTCCTGGCGTGGACAGTAACCTTACAGCAGCACAGGTAACCGATCAATCCATGCAATGACATTGCAACCTGATTTCTGTGTAAGCATTTTCAGCGTTATGCGGGACATTGTCACGTGCGGAGAGTAACTGGCATATTCCCGGGTAAACGTGTCAGGATATCCGCAAGACTATGATTGTTTTAATTGTGCGTGTGTTCGTTCATCTTTACCCGTATAGTTGGCCCTGCTACGCTGGGTTGTTCATGGCGAACGCATAATTATATAAAATCTTTTAAAAAAACAATAAGTTACTAAATAGTCGTAGGAATATCCGTGACAACTTACCTGGTAGAGCTTGGTCATTTTGCGACATGGCTGGCGATGAGTGTCGCTATGGTACAACTGCTGGCGCCGTGGTTTGCGCAACGGGCGGGTATGCCGGCGATTGCCGGTTTGAGTAGGCAGGCAGCCCACCTCGTGCTCGTGCTCATGACGCTGGCCGGTGCTTCCCTGATTTATTCATTTGTCATCAGTGATTTCAGTGTGCTTTACGTGGCGCAGAACTCGAACCAGCGCCTGCCCATGCTGTACAAGGTCACTGCCTTGTGGGGCGGGCACGAGGGTTCGTTGTTCCTCTGGGCCTGGGTACTTGCGGTGTTTACCGCCGTGCTGGCCGAGCAGGGACGGCGGCATTTCCCGTTACGCATGCCGGTGGTGCTGGCCGTGCAGGCCGGCCTGATGCTGGGTTTCCTCGGTCTGATCCTGTTTCTTTCCAATCCGTTCGAGCGTCTGTTACCCGCTGCTGCGGATGGCCGGGATCTTAATCCGTTGTTGCAGGACCCCGGTATGGCCTTCCACCCGCCGATGTTGTACCTCGGTTACGTCGGCTTCTCGGTGCCATTCGCGTTTGCCCTGACGGCGCTGATCACGCGCTGGGAGAGCGCCTTGTGGGTCGGTTTGATCCGGCGCTGGGCCCTGATTGCCTGGTTGTTCCTGACCATCGGCATCACGCTGGGCGGCTGGTGGGCCTATTATGAGCTCGGCTGGGGTGGTTACTGGGCCTGGGATCCGGTGGAAAATGCTTCGTTTATGCCATGGTTGCTGGGCACGGCGCTGATCCATTCGATTACCGTACAGGAACATCGACATATGCTACATGCCTGGAACCAGTTCCTGGCAATTGGCACGTTTGCGTTGTCACTGCTCGGCACGTTCCTGGTGCGTTCGGGGGTGCTGTCATCGGTGCATGCGTTTGCCGTGGACCCGGGTCGGGGCCTGTATATCCTGATCTTCATGTGTCTCGTGCTCGTGATCGCGTTTGGCCTGTTTCTGCTACGTGGCCGGGAAAGTTCGCGTGAAGGGATTGAATCAGTTGCCTCCCGCGAGGCACTGTTTGTCGGCAACAATGTGCTGTTTCTCGTGGCGACACTGTGTGTCATGCTCGGCACGCTTTATCCACTCGCGCTGGAAGCGGTTAATGGTGCGAAGATCACCGTCGGGGCACCGTATTTCAATGCGGTTATGGTGCCGCTGTTTCTGCTTCTGTTGTTGCTCATGGGGATTGGGCCGTTGACGCCGTGGCGCAAGGCCAATCTCGCGCGCTGGTGGCAACGTATGCGCTTGCCCCTGGCGCTCGGTATCGTGGCCGGGACAGGCCTGTTGTTGCCCGGCGAGGTGCCACACTGGACGGCACCGCTCGCCGGCGGCCTGGTGGTTTTTGTGCTGGCAACGCTGCTCGAAGACGCCCGGCGTGCAGTAGGGCGTCGCCGCGCACAATTCAGCGAGAGCACCGCGCAGGCATTGTTACGCACCGTGCGCCGCAATCGCCGCTATTATGGAGGCATGACCGTCCACCTGGGCATCCTGATCATCGCGATTGGCCTGGTCGGCTCCGGCCTGTTCAAATCAGAAAAGGTTGTGCTGATGACGAAGGGAGACACGGTGACGGTCAGTGATATTACGCTACGCTTCGATGGTACCCGCGAATTCAGCAAGGACAATTATTTCGCCTTGCAGGGACAGTTCCGGCTGGTTGGTACGGACAGGGTGTTGCAACCGGAGCGGCGCAAATACCCGGTACAGGAGGCGCCGACCACGGAGTCTGCGATTGATTCGAGCCTGTGGCGCGATGTGTACGTAGTTATTGGTGAAGTCCACGAGGACAGGTGGAGCGTGCATGTGTATGTGAATCCGCTGGTGCAATGGATCTGGTGGGGAGCCGGCATTATTCTGCTCGGTATCGTATTGACACTGAGTCAGCGTATCCGCCTGCCGGCAAGAGCGCGTGTCGGTCAGGCACAAGCTGCCAGCAGGGGTTGAGCATGCGCAGGTTGTGGTGGTTGATCGTTCCCGGCCTGGTGGCGTTGATTGTGCTGCTTGCTTACGGCCTGACCAGTGATCCGCGCTATATACCGTCACCACTGATTGGTAAACACTTCCCGCAGATCAAGGGGCAAAACCTGCAGGGTCAAGCAGTCGTGCTCGGGGCAGGCAATGGTCGGCCACAGGTGATCAATGTCTGGGCTTCATGGTGCGTATCGTGCAGGGCCGAACACACTGTATTGTTACGCGGAGCGCGTCGCTACGCGGCAAGCGTCGATATAGTCGGCATTAACTACAAGGATCAATTGGCCGATGCGCAAAGCTGGCTGAGCCGGCTGGGTGATCCGTATGCCTGGTCATTTCAGGATCTCGAAGGTCGCACTGGCATTGAACTGGGTGTCTACGGCGTACCCGAGACATTTTTTGTTAACCGCGAGGGTGTAATTGTGCACAAGATCGCCGGACCGTTAACGGATGAATCACTTGGCGAAGGGATAACGATGATTGCAAATTGAAGGTTGCATTAAGTAGCACACCTCCATGCCGTATTCATAACACGAACATGACAAGAATAATCAGTATATTTATTTTGTTGCTTATATCTGTTACAGGCAATGTATTTGCAGACCCGGTGGCAGAAGATCCAGGTGAACGCGAGATGCTGATGATCGCGGCAAAACTGCGCTGCGCAGTGTGCCAGAACCAGCCTGTCTCGGAATCGAACTCCGGCCTTGCCCAGGATATGCGGCAGATTATCCGCGAACAGCTCGAACAGGGACGAAATGAAGAGGAAATTATTTCCTACTTTGTCGATCGCTATGGTGATTATGTCCTGTTAAAACCCCGCAAGGCCGGCAGTGGTTTGCCGCTATGGTTGTTCCCACCCATTATTCTGCTAATGGTTGCGATGTTTGCCTTTCTGGTTATGCGTAAACGTCCCGCTAACGAACCGGTAGAGCCGGATTCTACGCTCAGCGATGAAGATCGTGAACGTATTCGCCGTGCCCGTGAAGAAGAGCGCAAGCACCAGCAGGAAAATGATAAGGAAGACTCATGATTGTAGTAGTGATCG
>JASFME010000153.1:0-5652 GCA_050117725.1 Granulosicoccaceae bacterium
GGTGCCGGACTCGTCCGAACTGCCGATGCTCGGCGTGAGAAAACCACTCTTGCGCCGGTCGTCAAGCGGGAAGGTCATCCACGGTGAATAGAAGAACGGGATCCCCATGAAGCTGACCGAGACGTGTCGTGCCGTACCGACCCCCTCATCATGATCAAGCTCGATGTTTTTCGCGCGTAAATACCAGTCATCACTGCCCGGGTCACAGGTCGTGTAGGTGGTCTTGCTCAGGGTGGTGATATTGGCGACATTGTCGCGGTGAATCTGTTCGGCCTCGCCGCGGGCGTGGCGATCATACAGGCGATAGCCGGCATCATTGATCTCGCCGGTATCGCGTACGAGGTCGAGTTTGACTTCCTCGCTTTTGATCTCGAGTTCGTTATCACGCAGTACCACGGCGCCGGTGGCGCTGACAGTTTCATTATCGCGATCGTAATCAACCCGGTCGGCGCGCAGACGCTGATCAGCGCGTTTCAGGTTAACGTTGCCGGTGAAAGTAGAGACCCCCTCCCGGGCAACAGTAGCGTTTTCCGCATCCACGTCGATCGGTGTACGACGACGGGTGGCCGGGTCAGTCAGGATGCGCGGCGGGCGGGGCTGGCTTTCGCACAGGGCATAATCGCCACGGCTGGCCGGGGACTCGAGGGTTGCGGAGGCGGCGACCGGCCGGGTCTGTGCCTGTTGCAGCGGCTGGGTCCGGGTACTCGTGGTGGCAACGCTTTTCGCCACCGGCCGCCTGGGCGGTGATGGCGGTTCCCTGTCTGCTGCCGGGCGAGCCGCTGGCGCCGGCACGGTGGCCGGTGTGACGGCCGTGGTCGGTGTGTCCTGGCCGCCGGCGCCACGGCAGTCCCACTTGCCGTCAGGCAGGCGTTCACATGCCCAGCCATTGACGATCTCGGCTGCCGGGAGATGACTCATCTGGGAGACCATGCCGAGGCCGACCAGGAACCAATATGCCTTTTTGGGGGTCACTTTTATGGATTCTTTATTATTAAACAACTTATTGTTCGTGGGGCCGCCTAAAATCGCATAGAATGGTCCTTTCTTCAAATATTTTTTGTATCCGGTAGCCAGGTTTGTTGATGTTAAAGGATGAAACAACCCGCCGCCAATGGCGGCGGGCAGGTGGAATTGTCGCGCTGACCGCCATTGTCAGCGCACTGTTGATCTGGAGCACGCCGGATCGCGCGCCCCGGCTCAAGGCCGTATCCGCGGTCAAGGTGGCGGCACATAAGCTTGCCCCGGCCAACCTGAATCCCGTGGTCGAGGTGACCGGGCGGCTGCAACCTGTCAACCGCGCCCTGATGCGCTTTGAATTGTCCGGTCAACTGGCCGAACGCCTGGTCGAGCCGGGACAGGTCGTGGCGCAGGGCGAGTTATTGTTACGCCTTGCCGACGGAGACTACCGTGACGCCCTGAACGAGGCCCGCGCCCAACTCACCATGCAACGCGCCGCGGTGAAGCGTGACAGGACCCTGCTGGAGATCGCCCGCCGCGATCGCGAGTTGCAGCGGCGTGAAGTGGCGCGCCTCGAGAAGCTCGGCAGCGCGTCACTCGTCTCGGCCTCGCATCTCGACCAGGCGCGACAGCGCCTGCTGGCACTCGAGTCGAGCGAGGCAGAGCTGGCCTACAAGGTCGACACGGCACAGGCCCAGATCCTTATCAGTGAATCGAATGTCGCCCGCGCGCAGCGTAATCTCGAACGCGCCAGCCTGACCGCGCCGTTTGCCGGCACGGTCAACACGGTGGAACTCGAGCAGGGCGATTATGTCTCGCCGAACCAGCCGGCACTGGAACTGATCGATACGCGGCATATCGTGCTGTATGTCGAGGTCAATGGCCAGACCGCGGCGGCGCTGTCGCTCGGTCAGCGGGTGGATGTCATGGTCGACGGCATGCGCTGGCCGGGGCAGATCACGGCCCTGCAGAATGACCCGGACCCGGATACCTTTACCCATGCCCTGCGCATCCGTGTCGATGGGGAAGACCTGCAAACCGGGCAACCCGCCATGGCCCGGCTGCCATTGCGGCCGCTGACGGCGGTGCTGGCGGTACCGGTCAGCGCCGTGTTGCGTGAGGAAGGCCGCAACTACGTGTTTGTCATCCGCGAGGGCCGGTTGTCGCGCCGCGAGATCGTCACGGGCATGCGGCACGAAGACCGGATCGTGGTGCGGCAGGGACTCGAGCCCGGCGAGCAGGTAGTGGCCCGCGATGTGGCGGCGCTGACCGACAGCCAGTCAGTCGAGGTCGGCGACCGGGTGCGGTGATGGCACTGATCCGCTACTGCATCAATAACCCGCTGATCATGAACATGATGCTCGTGATCATCTTGATCATGGGCGTGTTGTCCTGGCAGGCGATGCCGCAAGAGATGTTCCCGGTCGTCGAGACCGACAAGATCCGTATTACCACCGAGTTCGAGGGTGCCTCGCCGGAAGAAGTCGAGCAACAGGTTACTATCCCGATCGAAGAAGAGTTCGACGGTGTTGCGGATATCGATGTGATCACCTCGGTCAGCCAGGAAGGTGTGTCATCGATCCTGATCGACCTGAAGCCTGGCGCCAATGTCGATGACTTTCTCAACGACGGCCGCGACCGGGTCGACCGCATTACCGACCTGCCGGAACTGGCCGAGAAACCGTCGATTGTCCGGCTGGAAACACGTTTCCCCGTCATCAGCATGGCCCTTTATGGCGATATCGCGCGCGGCGAGTTATATGAGCTTGCCGAGGAGGTGCGCCGCCGCCTGTTACAGATCAATGGCGTGGCCGGCGTCGGCGTGGCCGGTGATCGCGAATGGGAGGTCTGGGTGGTGGTCGACCCGGAACGCCTCGCGGTACACAATGTGTCGTTATCAACAGTGACGCGCGCCCTGCGCGACAACCTGCGTGATTTGCCGGGTGGTTCCATCAAGTCCAGCGAGGGCGATATCCTGTTGCGCGGCAAGGGGGCACGCCCGGATCCGGACAGCATTGCCCGCATCGTGTTGCGCAGCAACGAACAGGGTGGTCAGTTATTGCTCAGTGAAATTGCCCGGGTCGAACGCCGCCTGGAAGAGGCGCAAACACTGGGACGGTTCAACGGCAAGCCATCGGTGAACCTGACCGTGACCAAGACGGCCGATGCCTCGACCATTGACGTTTCCGACGAGGTACGCGCACTGGCCACACAACTGGAAGGCGAGTTGCCACGCAACGTCGGGGTTGGCCTGTTCAGCGACCTGTCCGTGTATGTGCGCACGCGCTTGAATACGGTCAAGTCATCCGGCCTGGTCGGGCTCGTGCTCGTGTTGCTGTCGCTGTACCTGTTCCTGAATTTCCGCGTCGCATTTATCACTGCGCTGGGGATCCCGGTGTCGTTCCTGTTCGCGGTAATACTGATTAACTACTTTGGCTATACCATAAACATGGTGTCGCTGTTCGCCTTCCTGATCGCGCTCGGCATGATTGTCGATGACGCGATTATCGTGACCGAGAACGTCTATCGTCACATGGAGATGGGCAAGCCGTCGCACGTTGCCGCCGCGGTGGGAACGCGCGAAGTGTTATGGCCGGTGATCGCCTCGACCTCGACGACCATCGCTGCATTTTTGCCGATGTTTGCGATTGGCGGCACGATGGGCGCCTTTATTGCCGTGATCCCGGCCGTGGTCAGTTTCGCCCTGCTCGGATCACTGTTCGAGGCGTTCGCGGTATTACCCTCGCACGCCGCGGAAATGCTGCGTGTCGAGAAGAACGGGCGTTCACGCTATATCGACTGGCGTGCCTGGCAGGAACGTTACACTACCTTCCTGCGCCGGGCACTGGACAACCGTTATCTGACCTCCTTGGCCACGGTATGCGTGCTTGTGCTGGTGATGGTGTGGGCGAGTACACGTGTGCCGTTCCAGTTGTTCGGCCACGTCGACATCGGACAATTCTTTGTCAACATCGAGGCACCGACGACCTACAGCCTCGAGGATTCGGCGCGACTCGCGGTGCAGGCAGAGCAGGCGGTTTTTGAAGTGGTTGACGATAATGAACTCGCTACGCTGTTGACCAATGTGGGTGTCTCGATCATCGACTTCAACCGGGTCAGTTATGGCAGTAATTATGTGCAGTTGATCGTCGACCTGGAAAAACAGGCACCGGAAGGTTTTATCGAACACTGGATCACGCCGCTGGTGAACCTGAGCTTCAGATGGGAAGGCACGCGCGAACGCAAGGCCGATGCCATCATCAACGCGGTGCGCGAGCGCCTGCAGAACATCCCGGCTATCCAGCGCATGTCGATCCTGCGTCCGCAGGGTGGACCGGCCGGCGCCGATCTCGAAGTCGGCATCACTGGCACGAATACCGGGGTACTGAAAAACGAGGCCGAGGCCATGGTTGCCTGGCTGAAGCAGGTGCCGGGTATCCATGATGTACGCCAGGACATGGAAACCGGCAAGCTCGAATACCGCTATACCCTGAATGAACGCGGTCGCCAGCTTGGCCTGACGCAGAACGACCTGGCGGAGGCGGTGCGCAGCGGTTTTCTCGGCCTTGAAGTGACACACGTGACCTGGGGTGATGAACGTATCCCGGTGCGCGTGATATACCCGGAAGACTGGCGGCGCAAATCCGCGCAACTGGATAACCTGCGTATCACCCTGGCGGGCGGCAAGTCGGTGTTCCTTGGCGAAGTGGCCAGCATCGATGCCGGGCGTGGCCTGAGTTCCGTCAACCGCCGGGATGCCCGGCGCCTGGCGACGGTTACCGCCGAGATCGACAGCGACGTGCTGACACCGTTGCAGGCGGCGAACCTTGTACGCGAACAATTTGCCGACCTGTCGCAACGCCTGGCCGGTTATGAACTCGTGTTTCTTGGTGAGAAAAAGGAAGCTGCCGATTCGTTCAAGGATATGTACGCGGCGCTTGTGATCGCGCTCGTGATCATCTATTTCATCCTGGTCACGTTGTTCCGCTCCCTGCTTGACCCGGTCGTGGTCATGTTCGCGATACCTTTTGGCATCATTGGCGTGATTATTGGCCACGTCATCTTCGGTATGCATTTGCAGTTTCTGTCGATGATCGGTTTCCTTGCGCTGTCCGGGATCGTCGTCAACGATTCGCTGATCCTCGTCGATTTTGCCAAACGCATGCGAGGTGAAGGCTGGTCGCGCATCGACGCCGTGGTCGAGGCAGGTCGCGTGCGCGCCCGGCCGATCCTGTTGACCAGTATCACGACCTTTCTCGGTATCTCGCCGCTGATCTTTTTCGCTACCGGCCAGACCGCGTTTCTGTCACCGATGGCGGTGAGTCTCGGCTTTGGCCTGGTGTTTGCCACCGGCCTGATTCTTGTCTCTTTGCCGTGTTTTTACCTGGTTGCCGATGACCTGCGCCAGTTCAGTTGTGCAACAATACGCCGCATGCTGGGCAGGCCGGTGAGCGAGGAACACCTGGCGCCCGTGTGCCGCCTGAATGAACGCCCGAATGCAGATACCGGAGATGAGTACTCATGAGTGAACGGCTTGCAGCATTGCGTGTCTGGCTCACTCATGTACTCGGCAGTCAGCCGTCAAGTATCGAGCCGGCCTCGAGTGATGCAAGTTTCCGTCGTTACTTCCGGGTCAGGCAGGATGGCCGGAGCTGGATCGTTATGGACGCGCCACCGGACAAGGAAGACTGTGGT
>JASFME010000154.1:0-5595 GCA_050117725.1 Granulosicoccaceae bacterium
TGCCGTTTTATCATTGCTTCGGCATGGTGCTGGCCAACCTGTTGTGCCTGTCGAGCGGTGCCTGCCTTGTGATCGCCTGCGAGCATTTTGATGCGCTGTCGATCCTGCAGGCCGTCGAGCAGGAAAAGTGCACGGCCATCCATGGTGTGCCGACCATGTTCATCGCCGAACTCGAGCATCCGCGCTTCACGGAGTTCGACCTCTCCAGTTTGCGTACCGGCATCATGGCCGGGGCGCCGTGCCCGCCGGCGCTCATGCAGCGCGTCATGCAGGACATGCATTGCCGCGAGATCCTGATCGGCTACGGCGAGACCGAGGCCTCGCCGCTGACCCATCTGACGACGCGCGACGATACGCTGCAACGCCGCACCGAAACGGTGGGCAGGAACCTGCCGCACCAGGAGGTCAAGATCGTCGACCTCGAATCCGGACAGACCGTGCCGCTCGGTGAGCCTGGCGAGATCTGTTTTCGCGGTTACCACATCATGCTCGGTTATTACGGTGACGAGCAGGCCACCGCGAAGGCGGTGGACGAGCATGGCTGGCTACGCTCCGGCGATGTCGGCACGATGGATGCGGAAGGCTATGTGCAGATCACAGGCCGCCTCAAGGAGATGATTATCCGTGGCGGCGAAAATATCTACCCGCGCGAGATCGAGGATTATATTTTTACCCACCCTAAGGTGGCGGAAGTAGCCGTGTTCGGTATCCCTGACGAGTTTTATGGCGAGGAGGTCGTCGCCTGGGTACAGCTGCATACGGGGGAGACGATGACGGAAGAAGATATCCGTGAATACTGCAAGGATGAGATCGCGCATTTCAAGATCCCGAAACAGATACGTTTTGTCGACGAGTTCCCGATGACGGTGACCGGCAAGCTGCAGAAATTCCGTATGCGCGAGATGGAAGTGGAGCAACGCGAGACTGTCACCGCCTGAGGTGCTGCCGTCTGTTACAGTTCAATCTGCGGCCGGTCAGTCTCGGAGCGGATCTTTTTCACCACATCTTCCAGGTGTTCCGCCAGCACCAGTCTTTCCGCCGACAGGGCTGCCCGGATCGCCGTGGCCAGTTCGTGAAACCGTGCCTCGTTGATCTGTTCGCGTACGGCTTCATCGAGCGAGGCCTTGAAGGTCTCCGCAATTTTATCCGCTACTTCCTCATGATGATCTGTCATAGTCTTGCCTCCATCAGCAAACACATATTGTTACATGTTAGCAGTAATATATTTTGCATGGCAGTCTTGAGGCATGAGGAACAAAAGCACAGAATTATTGCCTTATCATACATGACAGTAATTCCTTTTGGCGCGGGCAGGTATACCGGGTATTGATAATGGGATTGTATTCTCACGTCATTTTTCCCTGGGCGATGAACTTGCTCATGTCGAGGCCGGCATTCAGCGAGCAGCGCGTCGCCGTGCTCAAGGATGTGAGCGGGGATATTCTCGAAATTGGTTTCGGTACCGGCCTGAACCTGCCGCATTATCCTGCGTCTGTGAGCAGACTCGTCACGATAGAACCCAACCCGGGCATGGTTCGTTACGCGGCACGCCAGATCGCCGACTCGGCAATCGACGTTGAGCAGCACGAATCAAGTGGTGAGTCATTGCCGCTGGCCGATGCGAGTTTCGATACGGTCGTTTCGACCTGGACCCTGTGCAGTATCCCGGATGTTGAACAGGCACTGCGTGAGGTCAGGCGCGTCCTCAAACCGGGTGGCCGGTTCCTGTTCCTCGAGCATGGCCTGAGTCCGGATCCCGCTGTGGCGCGCTGGCAGCAGCGACTCAATCCCCTGCAACAACGGCTGGGGGATGGCTGCCACCTGAACCGCAACATGCGCGAGCTGGTAGCGGATACCGGTTTCAGCCAGTTGTCCTGCAGTAATTTCTATTTTGAAAATACGCCAAAGTTTGTCGGTTATATGTACCGCGGTATGGCGGTACGTTGAAAAATTGATCCACGTCAGGACAGGGCCATGCAAACGGGTGTAGGCTAACAAAAATTATTGTGATAAATGTCAAAAAAGGGGAACCACGATGCTTCGAATGCTTGCTGTGATCATGACAACCCTGTTGCTCGCCGCCTGTACAACCGCACCGCACACCTCCGGCCGTGTCACCGTGCATGGCAAGGATGCCAGCGCAACGATTGTCTTCAGCGATTATGACCGGCGCTATATTTATGACTATTACCGTAAGCACCATAAATACTACAAAAAGAAACGCCTGCCACCGGGGCTCGCCAAGCGCCAGCAGTTGCCACCTGGGCTCGCCAAGCGCGATCGCCTGCCGCCGGGTCTGCAAGGACACTATTTACCGCACGATCTGGATCGCCACCTGACTCGACTGCCGTCCAATTTTGTACGGCTGAAGATTGGCAGGGACATCGTGCTCATGGACGCACGCACGCGTGTCATTTTTGACATCATCCTGGATGTTGATTGACGACGGCAGACTCGAATCGTTCACGTATGTCAAAAAAAAGTCCGGCAGCTGGCCGGACTTTTTTGTTGCATATAATAAGCAGTAATGGCGGTAGAGATTAACCGCTGGCTGTAATCCCGAGTTCGCCGGGGTTATGCACAGGCGCCTGGCAGCTGTGTCCTTCGCAGACATAGGCAAGGACATGACTGCCCGGTTTGCGCTCGGCGAGCAGCCCCGGCAGGTTTTCGGCATCTGCCGGGATCGCATAGCCCTGCGTGCGTGGCGAGTAGACTGAATTCAGCCGCTCCTGCCAGTCGTGCATGGCGTCTGTATTGCCACGTACGACGATGGTACGTGTCGGGTTGAACCATTCATCGGCGGCATTCAGCAGCGCTGCGTGGTTATACGGCATCTGGCTCAGTTCCGGCCAGGCGGCCTTCAGGGTACGCTCGGCCGCGTCGAGATAGCGTGTCTCGCCGAGCAGGTGACCAAGCCGTAACAGCACGCGCGCCGCGATGCCATTGCCGGCCGGTGTCGAGTCATCGCTGAACGGTTTCGGGCGGTGAATCAATTGTTCGTGATCATCGGCCGTGAAATAAAAGCCGCCGCGCTGTTTGTCCTCGAAATGCTCGAGTACGGCATCCATGAGCTGCATGGCAAACGTGAGTTCCTCGCTGCGCCACCTGGCCTGCAGTTGTTCGAGCAGGGCGTCGGCGAGGAACACGTAATCATCAAGGTAGGCCATCAGGTGCGCCTTGCCATCTTTGTACGTGGCCAGCAGACGACCGTCCTGCCACAGCGTGGTGCGGATAAAGTCAATTGCACGTGCCGCGGAGTCTGTATATGCAGGCTCGCACAACAGCCTGCCCGCAATACTCATGCCGCGGATCATAAGCCCGTTCCAGCTGGTCAGGATTTTCTCGTCACGACCCGGATGTATGCGTTGTTCGCGCGCAGCAAAGAGTTTCTGGCGGGCACTGTCGAGTAGCTGTGCCGCCTGTTGCGCATCGATGCCCAGTTCATCGGCGATGTCGGGCAGTCCGCGGTACACATGCAGGTGCCAGTGGCCTTCGAAGTTGGCAGCGCGATCCAGGCCATAGTGAGCGCTGACGATGCTGTACTCGTCCACAGTCAACAGGTCACGCACGGCGTCCCGTGCCCAGACGTAGAATTTGCCTTCCTCGCCTTCCGAGTCGGCATCGAGTGTCGAGTAGTACCCACCGTCGGCTGATTGCATCTCGCGCATGGCCCATTCGGCGGTTTCCCCGGCAATGCGTAACAGTTGCTGATCGCCGGTGGCGATCCCGGCCTCGCTATACAGGGCGAGCAGGGGGCCGTTGTCATACAGCATTTTTTCAAAATGCGGGATCATCCAGTATTCATCGACCGAGTAGCGGCAGAAGCCGCCACCAATCTGATCGTTGAGTCCACCGGTGCCCATTGCATGCAGGCTCATGCGTAGCATGTACAGGGCTTCCTTGTCTTCATCTGTGTCGCTGCGACTGGTCATCCAGTACCGCAACAGGTACTCGAGGCTGGTCGGGTGCGGGAACTTCGGTGCCTTGCCAAAACCGCCGTGCTCACGATCGAAGCTGTTCCCCAGTTCCTGGCGGGCCCTGGTAAACGGTGCCTCGTCAAGTTCGCTGGCCACACTGCCGTCCTGGATGCGGACGAATACCTCACGCAGTGAGGCATCCTGTGTGGCGATCTCATCGCGCCTGTCATGATAATAACCGGCGACGCGCTGTAGCAGGTCGGTAAACGCAGGCAGGCCGTGACGTTGTTGCCTTGGGAAATAGGTACCGCCAAAGTAGGGCGTGTGATCCTGCGGATTGAGGAACATGGTCAGTGGCCAGCCACCGGGACGCCGGGTGAGCAACTGGTGGGCGGTCTGGTAGATCTTGTCGAGGTCCGGGCGCTCTTCGCGATCCACCTTGATGTTGACGAACAGCTCATTCATGACCTGCGCGGTGGCCTCGTCCTCGAACGATTCATGCGCCATAACGTGACACCAGTGGCAGGCCGAGTAGCCGATGGAGAGCAGGATCGGCCTGTCCAGTTGACGGGCCAGCTCCAGGGCCTGTTCTCCCCACGGGTACCAGTCTACCGGGTTGTTGGCGTGCTGTTGCAGGTAAGGGCTGGTTTCGTTACGCAGATGATTCATACGGTCAATACAAGACTGTAAAAATCAAGCATACCAGCCCGACAAGCCTTCGGCAGAAAAAAAAGCCGCACAAAAGTGCGGCATAATTTCGCTAGCTAACGGAGGATAGTGTTCAAATGACTATTGTTTGATTTGTTCGAGCAGTTTGTTGCTGTTGTTCTGGATGACATTGGCGAGATCATTGTCAATGGTCAAACGGATCATCTTGATCGCCTTTTTCATTGGTTTTTGCAGAGCTTCGTAGTTTTCGTCAGCCATGTTCAGCTCGGAGATAATCTTGTCAGCCGTCTTCCTTATTGACGGGTTGTGCTTGCTGCCCAGTTCAACCTGGATCAGGCTGATCAGGCGCCATTTAACACTGCGACTGGTTTTAGCGGTATTTGCGGTTGTAGCGTCTTGCATAACGATGTTCCTCCTGCGCTATTCAGGCCGGGACTGTATGATCAGTCCATCAACTCGGTGATAACGGTGTGAATCAGGCGAACTGTGATCACAACGTAGATGGCGCCAAACAGGAAAATCAGTGCGACAATCAGGCGCAATACATCCTCGGGGATTTTGCTGAAGAACGGTGTCACCAGGTAGCCGGCGGAAAATACAAATACGAGCATGGACAGCGTGCCCCACTGCTTGCCGACAATGCCACCGGGAATATCTTTTTTAAGTTTCAGGGTCAGAACCAGGCAATAAAGCATGATCAATATCGCAACGCTGGTCACGATCAATACCAAATCCACATTCATGAGGAGCCTCCCAACACAATTGAGTGAGCAGTTTGCACGTCAGCGTTGCTAACTGCTTGTTTCTTGTAATAGTGCAGTATGCACAAGATCTTGTTGTATTATAAAAACAACATGTTTCATAAAAACCACAGACATTATGCATAATGAAACATGTCGAAACATTATATGAGAACATAATGATAGTGTGAAGGAATTTCTGGGTGACAATAACCCTATGTGTTAAAAGGAAAAAAGATCGAAATATAGAGGTCCCGGCCGATAAACCG
>JASFME010000155.1:0-5583 GCA_050117725.1 Granulosicoccaceae bacterium
AATCCTTCTCCTGACTATCTACCTGTTTGCCTTCGAGGTCGTGGGCGTGGATGTGGCGGCGGTCTCGGTGATGGTATTACTCGGACTGACCTCGTTGTTTGCCCCTGTGATGGGCCTGAGCCAGGGTCTCGTGGATACCCAGCACCTGTTTGACGGTTTCGCCTCGAACGCGGTCATGTCGATTGTTGCCGTGATGATCATCGGCGCGGGGCTCGACAAGACCGGCCTGATGAGCAAGGTAGCTACCTTCATTCTGAAGATTGGCGGCACCACGGAAGGCCGTATTATCCCGATCATTTCCGCGACGGTCGGTATCATCTCGTCATTTATGCAGAATGTCGGCGCCGCGGCCCTGTTCCTGCCGGTCGTCGCGCGTATCTCGGCACGTTCCGGCCTGCCCATGTCACGTCTGCTCATGCCGATGGGCTTTTGTGCGATCCTTGGCGGTACCATGACCATGGTGGGTTCGAGCCCGCTGATCCTGCTGAATGATCTGATCCTGACTTCGAACCAGGCGCTGCCCGCCGATCAACAAATGGAAACCTGGGGGTTGTTCTCGGTGACGCCGATCGGCCTGGTGCTCATCGCAACCGGTATCCTTTATTTCGTGCTTGCCGGCCGTTTCGTTCTGCCTGCGACCAAGACCGAGAGTAGTACGAAGGCTACTGATCCGATGCAGTATTTTCGTGATGTGTACAATCTCGATTACACCATGTCCGAAGTCGTGGTATCGGAAGGCAGCCCGCTGATCGGGAAAAGACTCGACGAAATCGAGACCGCCTACCGCATCCGTGTCATCGCCAGTAAACGCACCGGTGAAGAGACTCGCATGGGGCCGGGTACCGTCGAACGTGATACCGAGATGCAGGCCGGCATGGTGCTGGGTATCGTGGCGGATCCTAATGACCTTTCCAATTTTATCGCCAGGTTCAACCTGGAAAAGCGCAGCGAACTGCGCACCTTCGCTGAGTCATTGTCTGCCAGCAAGGCCGGTATTGCCGAGGTTGTGATTCCGCCCGGTTCGGGCCTGATCGGTAAAAGTGCCTGCGATATCTGGATGCGCAAGACCTATGGCCTGGCCCTGGTCGGCCTGCATCGTGGCGGCGAAACCCTGCGCGAAGGGGACGATATCCGTAACATGCCGTTCCGCGCCGGTGATACGCTGGTTGTCCATACCACCTGGGAGGCTCTCACCCGTGTCGAAAAGAACCGTGACTTTGTCGTGGTCACCACCGAGTATCCGCACGAAGAGTTACGTCCGCATAAACTGGGCGCTGCCGGCCTGTTTTTCGGTATCTCGTTGTGCATGGTGCTGTTCACCGACCTGCGTCTGTCTGTGGCGTTGCTGACCGGCGCCATCGGCATGGTGCTGACCCGCGTGTTGACAATTGAAGAAGCCTACGAGGCGGTCAGCTGGAAGACCGTGTTCCTGCTCGCTTCCTTGATTCCGCTGGGGCTGGCGGTCGAAACCACGGGCACGGCGAAATGGATTGCCGAGCAGGTGCTGATGGTTGTTGGTGATGCCCCGGTGTGGGTGATCCAGGCAGCGATAGCCGTGCTGGCGACCTTCTTTACACTGGTCATGTCGAATGTCGGTGCGACGGTACTGCTCGTGCCGCTGGCCGTGAACATCGCGCTGGGCGTGGGGGCCAGTCCGGCCATGTTTGCCCTGACCGTGGCACTGGCAACCTCCAACTCGTTCCTGATCCCGACCCACCAGGTCAACGCCCTGATCATGGGGCCGGCCGGTTACCGCGTCCCGGATTTCATGCGTGCCGGCGGTATCATGACGGTGCTGTTCCTGGTGGTCATGTTGGCAATGATGAACCTGGTGTTCTGAGGATAACGATGTGACCCTGTTGAAAGCGTTAATGAATATCGTACCGGCAAGCCTGTTAATGATGTTGCCGGGGATTGCCTCGGCCGCAACCGGCGCCGAGCCGGTCAATATGACTGCCAGCAATGTCGGCTTGTTTGCCATCGCGATATTCGTGCTGGCGTACGTACTCGTGATGGCCGAGGAATTTACGCATCTGCGCAAGTCGAAGCCGGTGATCATTGCCGCGGGTATTATCTGGGCTGCGATCGCCTGGGCCTACCACAGCCAGGGTCTGCCTCCTGAACTGCCGGAACACGCGATCCGCCATAACCTGCTCGAATATGCCGAACTCATGTTGTTCCTGCTCGTGGCGATGACGTACATTAATGCCATGGATGAGCGTAACGTCTTCGAGGCGTTACGGGCGAAGCTGGTCAGTTCGGGTTTCGGTTTCCGTGCCCTGTTCTGGATCACGGGCATCCTCGCGTTTTTTATCTCGCCGGTCGCGGACAACCTGACTACGGCGTTGCTAATGTGTGCCGTGGTGCTGGCCGTCGGTGGCGACAACACGCGTTTTGTCACGCTGGCCTGTATCAATATCGTGGTGGCGGCGAATGCCGGCGGAGCCTTCTCGCCGTTTGGCGATATCACCACGCTCATGGTCTGGCAGAAGGGCATTGTCGAATTCTGGACCTTCTTCAACCTGTTTATTCCGTCAGCGGTGAACTTCCTCGTGCCGGCGGCGATCATGCATTTCGCCATCCCGAATGAGAAGCCGACGGCCGCCGGGGAGAAGGTGTTCATGATGCGCGGTGCGCGTCGTATTATGTTGCTGTTCCTCGCGACGATTGCCACGGCCGTGTCGTTCCATAACTTCCTGCACTTGCCGCCGGTAATCGGCATGCTGACCGGCCTCGGCTATCTGCAGGTGTTTGGCTTTTACCTGAAGAAGACCTCGCGCTTACCGCACCGTCATCCGGACAATGCCGAGGACGACGGCCAGTTCGGCACGCCGGTCGCTTTTGACGTGTTCCGTCCAATCGCGCGTGCCGAGTGGGACACGCTGCTGTTTTTCTACGGTGTGGTGGCCTGTGTCGGCGGTCTCGGTTTCCTCGGTTACCTGGGCATGGCCTCGGAGGTCATGTACACGCAATGGGGCGCGAGCACTGCCAATATTGCCGTCGGTGTGCTGTCGGCGATCGTCGATAACATCCCGGTCATGTTCGCGGTATTGAGCATGAACCCGGATATGGCTACCGGACAGTGGCTGCTCGTGACACTGACCGCCGGTGTGGGTGGTTCATTGTTGTCGATCGGCTCTGCAGCCGGTGTCGCCCTGATGGGCCAGGCGCGCGGCAAGTATACCTTCTTTGGCCACCTGAAGTGGACCCCGGTGATCGCGCTCGGCTACGTCGCGAGTATCTGGGTGCACTTTATGGTCAACAGTCACTTCTTCTCCTGAGGTTTTCCCTGCACAGGCCGGTACGGTTACTCGTACCGGCCTGATGCTGCATGTCTTCTCTTCAGCTATGACAGACGTCGGCGAGTCGTACGAACTCGGCAACAGATAACGTTTCCGGGCGGCGGCTCGGGTCGATACCGCAGGCTTCGATCTGTTCCATAGTCAACAGGCCCTTCAGCGAGGCACGCAGCATCTTGCGGCGCTGGGCAAAGGCCTGGCTGACCACCTGGCCAAACACCGTCTCGTCGCGGGCCGGATGTGGCAATTCGGCGTAGGGAATCAAACGGGCGATGGCCGAGTCGACTTTCGGCGCCGGCCGGAATGCACCGGGGCCGATCGTGAACAGCTGTTCGACCTGGCAGCGGTACTGCAGCATGACTGACAGCCGGCCATAGTCGCTGCCACCGGGTTGCGCGGTCATACGGTCCACAACCTCTTTTTGCAACATGACGTGCATGTCCTGGATAACCTCGGCTGCCTCGAGCAGGTGGAACAGCAGCGGCGTGGAAATGTTATAGGGCAGGTTGCCGACGATACGCAATTTTTGCTGCGGGCGACCCAGCGTGGCGAAATCGAACTTGAGGGCATCGGCCTCGTGGATAATGAGTTCGCCTTTACCGGCGAAGTGCTCGCGCAGCTTCGGCACGAGGTCCCTGTCCAGTTCGACCACATCAAGGCGGCCGGCCGCGGCCAGCAGGCCGGCAGTCAGCGCACCGAGGCCGGGGCCGATCTCGACGAGGTACTGGCCGGGTTGCGGGTTGATTGCGCCGAGGATGCGGTTGATCACAGCCTCGTCATGCAGGAAGTTCTGGCCAAAGCGTTTGCGGGCGCGATGCCCGTTCATGCCGGCTGGCCGTGGCGACACATGAGTAGCGCTGTTTCGATGGCGGCATCGAGGCTGCCGCCATGTGCCTGGCCCGTGCCGGCCAGTTCAAGGGCCGTGCCATGGTCAACCGAGGTACGGATAATGGGCAGGCCGAGCGTGATATTGACGGCCTCGCCGAAGCCGACGTGCTTGAGCACGGGCAGGCCCTGGTCATGGTACATGGCGAGCACGGCATCCGCGTTTTGCAGCCCGCGTGGCGTGAACAGCGTGTCGGCCGGCAGCGGGCCATGCAGATCCAGGCCTTGCGCGCGCAGTTGTTCCAGCACGGGAGTGATAATCTCGATTTCTTCACGGCCGAGATGACCGCCCTCACCGGCATGCGGGTTCAGGCCACAGACCTTGATGCAGGGCCGGGCCAGGCCGAAGCGCGTGCGCAGGTCATGGTCAAGGATGCGCAGTACGCGCGTGAGCCTGTCGGCCGTAATGGCCGCAGTGACGGCGGCCAGTGGCAGGTGTGTCGTGGCCAGCGCCACGCGCAGACTGTCGGCAGTCAGCATCATGACCGGCTGGTCAGCACCGGTTTTCCCGGCGAGGTACTCGGTATGGCCGGTGAACGGGATCCCGGCATCGTTGATCACGCCCTTGTGCAGTGGTGCGGTGACCAGTGCGTCAAACTCGCCGGACAGGCAACCGTCGATTGCGCGATCCAGCAGTGCAAGTACATAGCGCGCATTGACCGGGTCGAGCTGGCCGGCACTCACCGCTGCCTGGCACGACACATGGTGCAGGCTGATGCTGCCGGCCTGTGCCGGCCGCTCCGCGGTGTAATCCACAAGGTGAAGTTCACGACCCAGTGTCTGTGAACGCGCCTCGAGCATGGTGCGATCGCCCAGCAATACGAGTTCGGCATGGCTGTGATGGGCCAGCTCGATGCACAGATCCGGGCCGATACCGGCCGGTTCGCCCGTGCTGATGGCAATTCGGGGAATCGTGTTCATGGCCGCAGTGTAGCGCGCCGGGGGGGACTTACAAACCGGCGTGCCAGTCAGGAGCTCTTAATAAACATCGTCGAGGCGGTATTCGACATAGGCCTCGTCTCGCAGTCGGCGCAGGAAGGCCTTGGTCTCTTCTTCTTCCTTGCGCTTGCGGATTGTCTCGCGCGCGGCATTGCGCAGGAACTTCTCCGTGTCATCGTAATCGCGGCGTTCCAGTACCTGTACGATATGCCAGCCAAACGGGGTCTTGAACGGTTCGCTGATCTGGCCCTCGCGCAATTCATTCATGGCGGCCTCGAACGGGCCGACGAGATCACCCGGGCTGGTCCAGCCGAGGTCACCGCCATTGGCCGCCGAGCCACGATCATCCGAATGGGCACGTGCCAGGGCCTCGAAGTCTTCACCGCTTTCGAGACGGAGTTTCAGTTGTTCGAGACGAATGCGCGCATCACTGGCCGAGGTCAATTCATTGGTGCGAATC
>JASFME010000156.1:0-5520 GCA_050117725.1 Granulosicoccaceae bacterium
CCCAGCGCCTGTGTGCGTGGCAAATGGCCCGCGATGGCGAGGCCGGTATCATCATTGGCACGCGCTCGGCCGTGTTCACACCGCTGGCGCGGCCCGGCATCATCATTATCGATGAAGAGCACGATGGTTCCTTCAAGCAACAGGACGGCTTTCGCTACCATGCCCGCGATCTCGCGGTACGCCGCGCACAGCAATGCAGGATCCCGGTGATCCTCGGTTCGGCGACGCCCTCGCTGGAAAGCCTCGATAACGCCCGGCAGGGCCGTTACCGTCATGTCACCCTGAGCGAACGCGCCGGTGGTGGCAAGCTGCCACCGATTGCCCTGATCGATTGCCGCAAACAACCCCTGCAACAGGGTCTGTCGAAGAGCCTGCTCGACAACATGCGCGAGCATCTTGCGCGCGACGAGCAGGTGCTGCTGTTCCTTAACCGGCGCGGCTATGCCCCGACACTGATGTGCTATGACTGCGGCTGGACCGCACACTGCGCGCGCTGCGATGCGCAGTTGATTGTCCATCACGGTCCGGAACGGCTGCGTTGCCACCATTGTGACCACACCGAAGCGCTGCCGACACAGTGCCCGGCGTGTGCCTCGGCCAGGCTGCGGCCGCTTGGCCAGGGCACCGAGCGCATCGAGACAGCACTTGCCGAACTGTTCCCGGACAAGCGCGTGTTGCGCATCGATCGCGACAGCACGCGCCGCAAGGGCGCCATGCATGCGATGCTCGAGCAGATCCATCGCGGTGAGGCCGATATCCTGCTCGGCACACAAATGCTGGCCAAGGGCCATGACTTCCCCGGCGTGACGCTGGTCGGCGTCCTGAATGCCGACCAGGGTCTGTTCAGCATTGACCACCGCGCCAGCGAACGCATGGCGCAGCTCATCATCCAGGTCGCCGGGCGCGCCGGGCGGGCCACGCAACCCGGCCGCGTGCTTGTCCAGACCTGGCACCCGGATCATCCACTGCTGCAAACCCTTGTCACCCGCGGCTACCCGGCTTTTGCCGAGCAGGCGCTGGCCGAGCGTCGTGAGGCCGCCCTGCCACCGTATTCACGGCTGGCCCTGTTACGCGCCGAGGCCACTGCCGCACAGGCGCCGCAGGCCTTCCTCAGCGAAGCCGCAGCTATCGCACCAACACGGGATGGCGTCATGTTGCTCGGCCCGGTGCCGGCCCCCATGGAGCGCCGTGGTGGTCGCTACCGCGCCCAGCTGCTCGTGCAGGCCGACTCGCGGGCCAGCCTGCACAAACTGCTGAACAACTGGCTGCCGCTGATCGAGGGATTGCAACAGGCCCGCCAGGTACGCTGGTCAATTGATGTCGACCCGGTCGATATGTTTTGACGGGTCACTCACTGCCACGCTTGCACGCGCTGCATAAGTAGCGATAATAGCCGCGGGCCGGCGACTGACCGGCAATTTTTTGCCCGTCACGCTTTTGTATACGCCGGACAACCGGTAAGGTTTCACGATGAAAGACGATCTCGCACATTTGCTTCATACCGCCCTGGCCGGCCTGCACAGCACCGGCGCGCTGGCCGTCGAGCCGCCGGAGCACATCAACATTGACCGCACGCGAGACAAGGCGCACGGTGATTTTGCGAGTAACATCGCGCTCGTCCTCTCCAAACCCGCCGGCATGCCGCCACGCGAGCTGGCGGAAATGATCACACGCGCCCTGCCGGCCGAATCGATCATCAACAAAACAGAGATCGCCGGGCCGGGCTTTATCAATTTCTTTCTTGCCAGTGACGCGCAACATGCCGTGGTCGGCAACATCCTCGAGCAGGGCGAGGCCTATGGCCGCAGCGAGCTCGGCAAGAACCGGCGTATACAGCTCGAGTTCGTTTCGGCCAATCCGACCGGCCCGCTGCACGTCGGCCATGGCCGCGGCGCCGCCTATGGCGCGACACTGGCCAACCTGCTCGACACCGCCGGCTATGACGTCCACCGCGAGTATTACGTCAACGATGCCGGTCGGCAGATGAACATTCTCGCCGTCAGCGTCTGGTTACGCTATCTCGAACTGGGTGAGCCGGCGTTCGAAGAACATTTTCCGGCCAACGGGTACAAGGGTGATTACGTACAGGACATCGGTGCCTTCCTGCGCAATAAGTATGGCCCGCGTTTCGATCACAACATCGATGCCGTGTTCAGCGATCTGCCGCCGGACGAAGGCGAACTTGGCGGCGACAAGGAAGCACACATCGACGGTCTTATCGAGCGCGCCCGCAAACTGCTGGGTGATGAGGATTACCAGATTGTTTTCGATGCCGGTCTCAACGAGATCACCGACAATATCCGGCGTGACCTGCTCGAGTTCGGTGTCGAATACGACGAGTGGTATTCCGAACGTACCCTGCATGTGACCGGCCGTATAGATGAATGCATCGACCGCCTCAGGCATTCCGGGCATGTCTATGAACAAAACGGCGCACTGTGGTTCCGTTCCACCGATTACGGGGATGAAAAGGATCGTGTCGTGGTGCGCGACAACGGTGTGAAGACCTACTTCGCCGCCGACATCGCCTACCACATGGACAAGCTCGAACGCGGTTTCGATCGCGTCATTGATGTGTGGGGCGCGGATCACCATGGTTATGTGCCACGCGTAAAAGCGGCACTGGCCGCGATCGGTGATGACCCGTCGAAACTCGACGTGCTGCTCGTACAGTTCGCGGTATTGTACCGTGGCGGTGAGAAGGTCCAGATGTCGACGCGCAGCGGCGAGTTTGTCACCCTGCGTGAATTGCGCAACGAAGTCGGCAATGACGCGGCGCGTTTCTTCTACGTGATGCGCAAGTGCGAACAGCACATGGACTTCGACCTTGACCTGGCCAAATCACAGAGCAATGACAACCCCGTGTACTACCTGCAATACGCGCATGCACGTATCTGCAGTGTGTATCGCCAGCTCGAGGAAAAGAGCCTGACTGCCGACATGGGCAATGGTCTGGCCAATCTGGCACGGCTTGACGAGTCTCATGAAAACGACTTGCTGACACTGCTGGCGAAATACCCGGAAGTGATCGAGAAAGCCGCCGTCACGCATGAACCGCACCAGGTTGCCTATTACCTGCGTGAGCTGGCCACGGCCTTTCATACCTATTACAACGCCCACCAGTTCATCGTCGATGATGTTGCCCTGCGTGATGCCCGGCTCGTCCTGATCAAGGCCGTGCAACAGGTACTGCAAAACGGTCTGCGTTTGCTCGGGGTCAGCGCACCGGATACCATGTAGAGCATGGCACGCAAACCCATGGCAAAAAAACGTGGCACCCACAAGACCCCCCTGCCCGGTTGGGTGTGGTTGAGTACCGGCCTCATGGTCGGCCTGTTTGTTGCATTCCTTGTTTACCTGCGCGATGTCCTGCCGACCACGCCGACCACCTCCGGCAAACAGGCAACAATGCAAACCGATGCGCGTAGCGTCAGGGTCGACAAGGCCGACGAACTGCCACCGCCGCCGAAAACCCGCTTTGATTTCTACACCATCCTGCCCGAAATGGAGGTCGCCGTCCCGGAAGAAGACCTGCCGATCACGAGCAACAACAAGGCCAAGACTGTCGCCTCACCGGGCAGTTATATCCTGCAGGCCGGCGCGTTTCGTCAACTCGAGCAGGCCGATCGCATGAAGGCCGAACTCGCGCTGCTCGGCATCGAGGCCAACATCCAGTCAGTGACGATTGATAACCAGAGTACCTGGCACCGGGTACGTATCGGCCCCTACAGCAATCTTGAACAGCTCAACAAAACCCGGCAACGCCTGCGCGACAACAACATCAACGCCATGTTGCTGCGACTGAAAAGCTGAGCTGCTACAGCGTGTCCGGCCTTGCACGACAGCGTTATCACGGTCTTGATGTGCTGCGTGGTAGCGCGATTCTGCTTATGATCGTGTTTCATTTTTTCTTTGACCTTGACTATTTTGGTGTGGTCCGTATTGATTTTCTCAATGGCCCGTTCTGGCCACAGTTTCGTGTGCTGATCGTGTCGTTGTTTTTGCTGATCATGGGTATGAGCCTGCACCTGGCGAGTCGTAATGGTTTGAACAAACGTTCCTACTATCGACGATTGGGGTTGCTGGCATTATATGCTGCGCTGGTCACAGTTGGCAGCTGGTACCTGTTCCCGCAAACCTATATCTGGTTTGGCATCCTGCACTTTATTGCTGTAGCCAGCGTTGTGGGCCTGTTGTTTGCCAGGTTTGAATGGCTCAATCTCGTAGTGGGACTCATTATCGTCAGTATTGGCAGCCTGTATAGCCACAGTATTTTTGACCAGCCATGGCTGCAGTGGTTTGGTCTCATGACCTATCTGCCCTACACCGAGGACTATGTGCCATTCATACCCTGGTTTGGCGTGGTGCTGCTTGGCCTGTTCCTGGGCAGACAATTATTCGACGGGGCAGAAACGCCAACGTTTTTTGTTAACCGGCCTGTACATCCTGCTGGTCGCACCCTCGCGCTGGCCGGCCGCCACAGCCTGCATATTTACATGCTCCACCAACCCGTGCTGCTCGGCCTGTTGTGGCTGGTGCTGTAATCCTGAACTGTTGCTATTCCGCACCACCAAACAGTTCGCGCTTGAGGCGATACAGCGCCGAGATGTCCTCGTCGCCATAGCCCTGTTCGATCAAACGCGCATAGTGCACGCGCGTCATCTCGATCACCGGCAGGCGCATGTCGTGTTCGGCAATCGCTTCGGCCATGTCGCGGCAGATATCGAGATCCTTTTTATGCAGCGCGATCCTGAACCCCGGCGCATACTCGCCACGCGTCATGCTCGGACCGCGTTGCTGTAAAAACCAGTTACCGGCCGCGCCACCACTGATAACCTCGACCACTTTCTCCAGGGGTAACTGCATGCCCTCGGCAAAGGCCAGTGCCTCGGTCACGGCCTGGTTGATACCGGCGGCCATGATCTGGTTGACAGCCTTGGTTGCCTGACCACTACCTGCTGGCCCCATCCAGGTGATCTGTTTACCCATACACTGCAACGCCGGGCGGACCTGCTCCAGAGCCTGTTCATCACCCCCGACCATGAACACAAGCTCCCCGTGTCGCGCACCTTCAACCCCGCCTGACACCGGTGCATCGAGCAGGCGCACATCCAGCCTGCCAAGCCGGGCATTCAAATCAATGACGGTTTGTGCACGCACTGTCGAGGTATCGACAAGAATCGTGCCCGGCCGCAAGCCCGGCAACATTGCGATTATCACCTGTTCGAGATCGGCATCGGCCGGGACACTGGTGATGATGCAATCACACGCGGCCGCCAGGTCGGCGGGGTTCGCTGCGGCCTTCACACCTGTGTGTGCCGCCAGCGCTTCGGCCTTGCGCGTGGTGCGGTTCCACACCGCATGTAACAGCGTGCCACGCGCGAGGTTCTCTGCCATCGGCATGCCCATTGCGCCCAGCCCGATAAAGCCAATCTTCAACATCTCACCAGTCCTCGAAATAGGTATAGCCTTCCAGGCCGGCGCGCAGCATCTTCAGGCATTCCTCGCGCGCCTCGAAAC
>JASFME010000157.1:0-5488 GCA_050117725.1 Granulosicoccaceae bacterium
TACCGACAGCAAAAGGCCGACCGGTTGTTCACGGAAAGTTACGAACAGTTCAACAATCTGACCTATGAGCATCCGGATACCCTCGAGGTTGCTGCCGGGGAACTGGATCTTGAAATCAAAACGACCAAAATGTTCGGTCGTGAAGGTGGCAGGGGTCTCGCGGCCAACCCGATAATTGTGCAAACTGCCTTCAATGAAAACGTGCTCGGTGAAGGGCGTAACAGTGACCCGCTGGAAATCGGTCCTGATCATCTCGTCGTATTGCGCATTCATGAGCACAAACCGGCCAAACCACGTCCACTTGTCGAGGTTAACGACATCATTATTGAGAAGCTGCTTGCCGAGAAGAGCGCAGCTCATGTGCGCAAACTCGGTGAGACGCTCACTGGCAAATTACAACAGGGCGGGGATGCTGTGGCTCTGGCTGCCGAGTACCAGTCAGCCTGGCAGGCACAGCAGGCATACAGCCGTGATAGCAAGGATCTACAACCCGAAATCCTGAACAAGCTGTTTTCCATGGCACGTCCTGCGGACAAGCCGGTCTATAACAGTGTTGTTATGTCGGGGGGAGATTACGCGGTGATCGGTCTGCATGCGGTGAAGGATGCAGACCCCCAGGCTCGTACCAGTGCCGAGCGCACTGCAGCAGCTCGCGATCTGCGTTCACTTCATGCGAACAGCGTGGTCAGGCTGTTGAAGAAGGACCTGCGCGCCAACGCCGATATTACAATCTTCGAGAAAAACCTCTAAGCCGGGCAGGACGGGGCGATGAAACTGCATTGGCAAATTCTCATCGCACTCGTCCTGGCGGTGGCCTTTGGTCTCGCCACGTCAAGCGAACTGGATGTGTTCACGCTGGGCTACGGTCTGGCACCTGCCTATGAATTCATCGGCACACTGTTTCTCAATGCCCTGAAGATGATCATCGTGCCGCTCGTGGTGTCCTCGATCATCGTCGGCATCGCGGGTATTGGCACATCCACCGCATTTGGCCGACTCGGTGGTCGTACCTTGTTGTACTACCTGGCAACGAGCTTTGTGGCGATCACAATCGGTCTGCTCGTGGTCAATGCCATTGAGCCGGGCATCGTAAACGGTGAACCGGTCAAGGACCAGATAAACCTGACTGCCGATGTGTCTGATATCACGGCGAAGGTCGAAGGGCGTGGCGCCAGTGATGTGGTCGAGGTGTTTATTCGTATGGTGCCACCGAACATTGTTTCGGCTGCGGCTAACGGTCAGATGCTCGGCCTGATCTTCTTCAGCCTGTTGTTCGGTTATTTCCTGTCACGCATCGGCGAACCGCACGCCGAGACGCAGTTCAGTTTCTGGCAGGGCGTCTACGAGATCATGCTGCGTATCACGCTGCTGATCATGAAATTTGCGCCACTCGGTGTATTCGGCCTCGTGGCAAAGGTGGTTGCCGATACAGGGGCCAGCCAGTTCTCGACCCTCATGGAGACCCTCGGGCTGTTTTTTATCAGCGTGCTGGTCGCGCTGGCGATCCATGTGTTTATTGTCATGCCACTGGTGCTGCGCCTTGTCGCCGGGGTCAACCCGTTGCGTCATTACCGCGCCATGGCGCCGGCACTGCTGACCGCTTTTTCCACGGCTTCATCCTCGGCGACCCTGCCTTTGACGATCGAATGCGTGGAAAAGAACGCCGGGGTGTCTAACCGCACCAGCAGTTTTGTGCTGCCACTCGGTGCGACCGTGAACATGGACGGCACGGCCCTGTACGAATGTGTTGCGGCAATGTTCATTGCCCAGGCCTATGGGCTGGATCTGGATATTACGACGCAATTCGTGATCGTCATGCTCGCGCTGCTTACCTCGATCGGTGTGGCCGGTGTGCCCGCGGCCAGCCTGGTCGCAATCACCATCATCCTGGGTTATATCGGTCTGCCGGCCGAGGGTATCGCGCTGATCTTCGTTGTCGACCGCCTGCTCGACATGTGCCGCACCGCAGTCAACGTGTTCAGTGACTCCTGTGGTGCCGTGACCATCGGCAGACTGGAAGGGGAAGAGGGGATATTGCAGGATTGATGAATGATGATCGATGAATTACTTCCTGTACACTCATCAATCATCAATCCTCGATCATCATTCCGAAGTTTCTTCATCCGCACCGAAGTCCATGCCGACGGTGTTGTAGCCGGCATCGACGTAGGTGATCTCACCGGTAATACCCGAGGCCAGGTCCGAGCACAGAAAGGCGGCAGCATTACCGACTTCATCGATGCTCACGTTCTTGCGCAGCGGCGCGACACTGGCGACCTTGTCGAGCATCTTGCGGAAACCGCCAATGCCCGAGGCGGCCAGGGTGCGGATCGGGCCAGCCGAGACGGCGTTGACACGGATTCCGTCCGGGCCGAGTGATTGCGCCATGTAGCGTACATTGGCTTCGAGGCTCGCTTTGGCCACGCCCATGACGTTGTAATTGGGGACGGCACGCTCGGCACCGAGATAGCTCAGGGTAATTAATGCGCCCTCCCGGCCCTCCATCATGCGCAGACCGGACTTGGCCAGCGCGGCAAAGCTGTACGAGCTGATTTCATGCGCGATGCGGAAGCCATCGCGGGTCACGGCATCGATATAGCTGCCCTCGAGTTGATCACGCGGCGCGAAGGCCACGGAATGCACGATGATATCGAGGTGATCCCAGTAATTATCGAGACTGTCGAACACGGCATCGATCTGTTCATCGTCGCCGACATCACAGGGCAGGCAGATATCCGAGTCGCATTCGGCGGCAAGCTTCTCGACGCGTCCCTTGAGCTTGTCGTTCTGGTAGGTGAAAGCCAGTTCAGCGCCTTCCCGGTGCATGGCCTTGGCCACCCCCCAGGCGATCGAGCGATTACTGGCCAGGCCGACGATCAGGGCACGTTTGCCTTCGAGAAATGCCATAGTAATACCTTTGAGAGTTATCTGTTATTCAGGCACGCTACAGTATCGAAAAACGACCGGCAGGTGAAGGGCTGCGATGAAACCTGATGCGGCATATAATGGGCACAAATACTGGTATGGCAGACCGCTGTCAACAATCAATGACAGGCAGCTGCCGGATAATAATGGCACAATAAACACCATGTTCAGGCGTATTTTCAGTCCATTTTCTCTGCTCGGTCTGCTCGGTCTGCTCGGTCTGTCCGGCTGTGGGGAAGGTCACTGGAACAATCCCTACCCGGCAAGTGACCGCACGGCGAACACGCTGTATACCTCTTTCGACAGGCGCCCCAAGCATCTCGACCCGGCGCAGTCCTACAGCTCGAATGAATACGAGTTAATTGGCCAGATCTATATGCCGCCATTGCAGTACCACTACCTGAAACGGCCCTATACGCTGATCCCGTACGCTGCAGCCAGCATGCCGGCCGTGCGTTTCCTTGATGAGCAGGGCAATGAGCTGGTACATGACGCGCCGGACAGTCAGATTGCATTCAGCGAGTACACGGTGCGTATTCGTCCCGGCATCCGCTACCAGCCGCATCCCGCGTTCGCCATGAATGCACAGGGCGAATACCTGTACCATGAGCTGGATGAGCAGCAATTGGCAGCGGTCCAAACACTGTCGGATTTTGCGCAAACCGGTACACGCGAAGTGGTCGCAGCCGATTATGTATACCAGATCAAACGCCTTGCCCACCCAAAGCTGCACTCGCCGATCTTCGGCATTATGTCGGAGTATATCGTCGGCCTGAAAGAATTTGCCGGCACGCTGGAGGCGGCACGGCAGGCAGGCATCAAGACTGTCAGTGACCCGGATGACTATTATCTCGACCTCGATCAGTACATGCTCGAAGGCGTCAGCGTGATTGATCGTTATACCTATCGTATTCGTATTCATGGCAAGTACCCGCAGCTCAAGTACTGGCTGGCCATGCCATTCTTCGCACCGATGCCGGACGAGGCGGGAAGGTTTTATGCGCAGGCGGGCCTGGTCGAACGCAATATCACACTCGACTGGTACCCGGTCGGTAGCGGGCCCTACATGCTCACGGTGAATAACCCGAACCTGAAAATGGTGCTCGAGCGTAACCCCTACTATGCAGATGAGTATTATCCGGCAGAGGGGGAACCGGGTGATGCCATGGCCGGTTTGCTTGATGACGCCGGCAAGCCGCTACCGTTTATCGACAACGTCGTGTTCCGGCTCGAGCGGGAAAGCATCCCGTACTGGAACAAGTTCCTGCAGGGTTACTATGATACCTCGGCGATTGCCTCGGACAGTTTTGACCAGGCCGTGAGCCTGACCACGCAGGGCGAGCCGACCCTGACCGAAGCGATGCAGGACAAGGGCATCCGTCTGGTCACGGCCGTGGCGACCTCGACATATTACACGGGTTTCAACATGCTCGACCCGGTGATTGGTGGTTACAGCGAGCGGGCCCGCAAGCTGCGCCGCGCAATCGCGATCGCTGTTGACCAGGAAGAGTTTATTTCCATTTTCCAGAATGGCCGCGGTATCGCTGCACAGGGTCCCATTCCGCCGGGTATGTTTGGCCATGTCGAAGGTGAAGCCGGTATCGACCCGTACGTGTATGACTGGGTCCATGACCGGCCGAAACGCAAGTCGCTTGACGAGGCACGCCGTTTGCTCGCCGAGGCCGGCTACCCGAATGGTGTCGACCGCAAAATCGGTCAACCGCTAGTCTTGAACCTGGATACGGCAGCCAGCGGCCCGGATGCGACGGCGCGTCTGAACTGGTGGCGCAAACAACTGCGCAAGCTCAATATCGACCTGAATATCCGCAGTACCGATTACAACCGTTTTCAGGACAAGATGCTCAACGGTACGGCGCAGATATTCCAGTGGGGCTGGAATGCTGATTACCCGGACCCGGAGAATTTTCTGTTCCTTCTCTATGGACCGAACAGCAAGGTCGACAAGAACGGCGAGAACGCAGCCAACTATGCCAATCCGGAGTTTGATGCACTGTTCGAGAAAATGAAGAACATGGAGAACAGCCCCGAGCGGCAGGCGATAATTGATCGCATGGTCGATATTGCCCGCCGTGATGCGCCATGGTTATGGGGCTTTCACCCGAAGGCCTACAGCCTGCTGCATGCCTGGTATAAAAACAGCAAACCGAATCTGATGGCCAATAACACACTCAAGTACAAGCGCCTCGACCCGGTACTGCGTGCAAAAAAACGCGATGAGTGGAATCACCCGGTTACCTGGCCTTTATATGTCCTGCTTGTGTTACTGGTCATTGGTGTTGCCCCGGCAGTGATCAGTTACTGGCGCAAGGAGCATGGTGTGAAAGGAGGGCAGGGCTGATGTTTGCCTACATTGTGCGGCGCGTCCTGTACGCGATCCCGATCCTGATCGGCGTCAACCTGATCACGTTCGCGCTGTTTTTTGTCGTGAACAGCCCGGACAACATGGCGCGCATTAACCTTGGTGTGAAGCATGTGACACCCGAAGCGATCCAGAAATGGAAGGCCGAGCGCGGTTATGACAAGCCGTTGCTGTATAACACCG
>JASFME010000158.1:0-5386 GCA_050117725.1 Granulosicoccaceae bacterium
TTCGCGCTTGCCGGAAAACGGGTCCGTACGCATGCCGTAATACGAAGAAATCCAGCCCTTCCTGATCGGCCGCCCGGCCGGCTGAGCCTGTTGTTGCAGGTTCCGGTTCATCAACATCGTTTCGAGGACACTGAGTTGTTCGCTGCGGTCATCAAGCTGACGGGACAATGCATCGAGTTCCTGGATGAAATTCGGCACTTCCGGAGTCGCGAGTTGTGCGGCCAGCTGCGGACCACCCTGGGCCGGTTCGGCATCAAAATCAAACTCGCCCTTGTCGAGTTTGGCTATCTCGGTCAGGCGACGGCCCAACGCATCAAGCCGGATAACCCGTGCCTGCATCCGACCCAACTGCTGTGACAGCGCAGTAATGTTACGCTCTGCCTCAGCCTTGGCCTGTGAGACTGCTTCGCGATGCGAGACAAGTTCGGCGCGCATTTGCTCGGTCACCGGGTCGGAATCCGCTACAGAAGAGTATTTGCCAAACTGGTAGCCACCAAAGACCAGGGCAGCAGGCACAGCCAGCATGACAAAACCCGTCAGGGCACAACGCACCCGGCTCATTTGCAGGCAGGCAACCCGACCTTTCTGTTTGGTGAAAAATACGATATTCATGTTCTTCTCAATCCAGGTATCCCGTATAGTATTAAGTATGAACCCTGTTTATCGACCGGCATGACGAAACCTCGCAACACATCCACCCGTGTAGGCCGCATTCTGCGCACCGCTTCCGGTTCGCTGGCCAACTCACTCGAACATGCCGAGCGTCTGCATCGACTCGATGCCATTCTGGCAAAACACCTGCCGCCCGATATCATCAGGCATTGTCGTGCCGGAAACCAGAGGGGTAATACCCTGGTCGTCCATGCCAGTAGTCCTGCATGGGCTGCCAAAATACGCTTCCTTGTCCCGCAATTGTTGCGCGCCTTGCAACAGGAAAACAGACTGTCGCGGCTTCAACGTATCGAGGTTCGCATCCAGCCTGAAAACCCGGCAGTGACTCCGGCACCGGGCAAGGCCGCTTCTATCAGTGATACCAGCCGGCAACACCTGCAGGCCATGGCATCAACGGTCCGCGACCCGCGCCTGCGCGATGCCCTGAAGCGCCTCGCGAAATCCTGATTGCCAGCGGCAGCAACATCGCCCTGTCTTTATAAATTTATCATAAAAACAAGCAAGTACAAGTTTTCCTGACAGTTCAATCTGATGAAAATTGGCTAAATGACGTGAACCGGCTTGGAGAATGATATCGGCAACTGCTCCTGATCTTCGAAAGTCACCACTTCCCAGGCGTCGGTATTGACGAGCAGTGTCTGTAACAGGCGATTATTCAGGGCATGACCGGATTTATAGCCGCTGAAAGCGCCGATCAGACTGTGGCCAAGCAGGTAAAGATCGCCGACTGCATCAAGGATCTTGTGTTTAACGAACTCGTCCTCGTAACGCAGGCCATCTTCATTCAAAATACGGTAATCATCGACAACGATCGCATTGTCGAGGCTGCCACCCAGTGCCAGGTTCTGTTCGCGCAGGCGCTCAACGTCCTTGAGCAGGCCGAAGGTACGCGCCCGGCTGACTTCCTTGACGAACGAGGTCGTCGAGAAATCCAGTGACGCGGTACGTGTATGGGTCTGGAACACCGGGTGATCGAAATCAATGCTGAAACTGACCTTGAAACCGTCAAAGGGATCGAACCGCACCCACTTGTCATCTTCCTCGACGACTACCGGCTGCTTGATACGCACGAAGCGCTTCGGCGCATTCTGTTCCTCGATACCGGCCGACTGGATCAGGAATACAAACGGTCCGGCACTGCCGTCCATGATCGGCACTTCCGCGGCGCTCAGATCCACATAGGCATTATCAATACCCAGACCTGCCATGGCCGACAGCAAGTGTTCGACAGTGGAAACCCGACTGTCATTGCGGCACACGGTTGTGCAAAGCTGGGTGTCGCCAACAAACTCGGATCGGGCCGGGATATCTATCGGCTCATCGAGATCGACACGGCGGAACACAATTCCGGTATCGGGAGCCGCAGGCCGAAGTGTAAGGTAGACTTTTTCACCTGTATGCAAACCAACGCCGGTGGCGCGGATGACATTTTTGAGCGTACGTTGCCTGATCATTTAATCTTTATTTTTTAATAATTTATGCCCTATGCGAGGGCAAAAACAGGATAAAAACCCTGCAAATATATCGGGCATATTAGCACAGGCCATTACTCGGTGCCTAGTGAAAAGGCGCACAAAAGCATAATAATAGGAGTCAGACCCGGGGCGGAGGGGAATGCCCCGGGTCTCCCCGGTGACAGCTATATAGAATGCTGTCATTTCACACAGCGGTCAGTCCGCCTGCCGGCGCAGGAAGGCAGGGATATCGAAATACTCCATATCGTCTTTTTGCGCCGGTGCCATCTCGTCACCGGAGGCCCGCTTGCGAATCACGGTCGGGCGATCCAGTTGCTGGTAATCCGGGGCAACCGGCTCCGGCGTTTCCACAACCTGTAACGGCTTGTCTTCACGCCTGAAGTTCTGGTTACCCAGGCCGGTCGCAACGACGGTGACGCGCAACTCGTCCTGCATCTCCGGATCGATGACCGTGCCCACGACTACCGTGGCGTTTTCCGCGGCAAATTCGCGAATGGTTTCACCCACTTCCTCGAATTCACCAATCGACATATCCAGCCCGGCGGTAATGTTGACAAGGATGCCACGCGCACCGGACAGGTTAACGTCTTCCAGCAACGGGCTGCCGGCGGCCTGTTCCGCGGCCAACTGCGCACGGTTCTCACCACTGGCACTGGCGGAACCCATCATGGCCATGCCCATTTCCGACATCACGGTACGCACGTCGGCAAAATCGACGTTGATCAGGCCCGGCCGGGTAATCAGTTCGGCAATACCCTGCACCGCGTTGAACAATACATCGTTGGCCGCCTTGAAGGCATCCAGCAATGTCACGCTCTTGCCCAGTACCTGTAGCAACTTGTCATTCGGGATCGTGATTAACGAATCGACATGCTTGCCGAGTTCCTCGATACCATCCGAGGCTACCGTGGTGCGCTTCTTGCCTTCGAACGGGAACGGGCGTGTTACCACTGCCACCGTCAGGATACCCATTTCTTTGGCGATTTCAGCGACCACCGGTGCGGCACCGGTACCGGTACCGCCACCCATGCCGGCAGTAATGAACAACATATCTGCGCCTTCGATGGCATCGCGAACCCGATCCCGATCCTCAAGTGCAGCCTCGCGGCCAATTTGCGGGTTGGCACCGGCACCCAGTCCCTTGGTGATATTCGCACCAAGTTGCAGGCACGTCTTTGCCGACGAGTTTTTCATAGCCTGTGCGTCAGTATTGGCACAGATGAAATCAACACCCTCGATATCCGCGGCCAGCATATGCTGCAAAGCATTACCACCACCGCCACCGACACCGATGACCTTAATTACAGCACTTTGGCTGTATGCATCCATTAGTTCAAACATCATAATTCCCCTCCAGTTGCCTCACGAAATAATTACCTGTCCATTAACACCGGTTTCAGAAATTTCCCTGGAACCAGCCCTTCATGCGTTGCCAAACGCTGTTGAAGCCCTTGCCACGCATCAACTCCACACTGCCGGCCTTGCGTTGTTCATGGCCAAACAGCAATAACCCGACCCCCGTGGCATGAATCGGGTTACGTACAACTTCGGTCAGGCCGGTTACATGCTGAGGTATGCCCAGCCGTACCGGCATATGGAAAATTTCTTCGGCAAGATCGATTACGCCTTCCATCTTTGCACTGCCGCCGGTCAGAACGATGCCGGCCGCTACCAGGTCTTCAAAGCCGCTGCGACGCAGTTCGTCCTGGATCAGCTGCAACAATTCCTCGTAGCGCGGCTCGACAACTTCCGCCAGGGTCTGCCGGGTCAGGCGACGCGGCGGGCGTTCTCCGACGCTCGGCACCTCGATGGTTTCCTCGGCCCCGGCAAGCTGGCGCAAGGCGCAGGCGTACTTGATCTTGATCTCTTCGGCATATTGCGTCGGCGTACGTAGCGCGACGGCAATATCGTTTGTCACCTGGTCACCGGCAATCGGGATCACGGCGGTATGCCGGATCGCGCCCTCGGTAAACACCGCAATATCTGTCGTACCACCACCTATATCCACCAGGCAGACACCCAGTTCACGTTCGTCTTCGGTCAATACCGCATGGCTCGAGGCAATCTGTTCAAGAATGATGTCATCCACATCAAGTCCGCAACGACGCACGCACTTGATAATGTTTTGTGCGGCACTTACCGCACCACTGATCAAATGCACCTTTGACTCAAGTCGCACCCCGGCCATGCCAACCGGTTCCTTGATCCCTTCCTGGTTATCGATGATGAATTCCTGTGGCAGGACATGCAGAATCTTCTGGTCCGCGGGAATGGCCACGGCACGTGCCGCATCAATGACACGTTCGACATCGGTTGGCGAGACCTCCTTGTCACGAATCGCAACAATGCCATGCGAATTCAGACTGCGGATATGGCTGCCGGCGATCCCGGCATACACCGAGTTGATCTGGCACCCCGCCATGAGTTCGGCCTCTTCCACCGCACGCTGTATCGACTGTACGGTAGATTCGATATTCACCACGACACCTTTCTTCAGGCCACGTGACGGGTGTGAACCGATACCGATGATTTCGATTTCATCTTCATCTGTTATCTCGCCGACAATCGCTACGACTTTCGAAGTACCGATATCGAGTCCGACAATCAGATTTTTCTCAACTTTTTTCGACATACCCGCTTATCCCCTTGCGCAACTGCGCGGTACTGTCTGTATTGTTTTGCTGCGTCCAACGCACTGCGAGCCCGTTGGTATAACGCAAATCTATGTAATCAATCTCGTTGACACGTTGTCTGAACAATTGTGCATACACCCGGGTAAAACGTTGCAGACGTTGCAGGCTTTGTTCACGCCCCAGCGCAATCTGTAAACCGTTATCCAGTTTTACCCGCCAGGCGCGACGCGCATCCTGCACTACATGTACCGGTTCGCGCGCCAGGGCTGCCAGCGCGTCCTGTATGGCCCGGTACTGCTTCAGGACGGCAATATTGCTGCCCTCCGGGCCTTCGAGCAGAGGCAGGCCATGCGGGTAGCTTGCGGCCGGCGGGCTGAATACTTCGCCACGCGTATTCAGCAAACCCTGCCCGTTCCACCGCGCCACGGCCTGTTGTTCAAGCACAGTCAGTGACAGGCGGTCCGGCCAGATCCGGCGCACCGCAACATCCTCAACCCATGGCAGGGCGCGAACACGTTCACGCACGGCCTTGACATCCGTGGTGAAGAAACCTTTCAACGCAGCAGGCTGTACCGCTCCACGCAATTCCTGTTCACTGACTTTTAT
>JASFME010000159.1:0-5367 GCA_050117725.1 Granulosicoccaceae bacterium
GACAGTTACCGGGTTCGTCCGTTGTTTCTTATGGCGCCGGTGGTGCGGCAGCTCTGTAATCGTCGCCAGACGCTCGGGCCGGGTGACAAGCTCACCCTGCACTACAGTTACCGGCCTGACTATGCGACACCGCATGCCGACCTGTTGGCAGCCCGCAGCCTTATTCACAGCAAGATCCAGGCAAAGGAGGAAATGCCGGGCAGTGCCGAGGAGTTTCCCCACACGCGCGATGAAGTCGAGACGGCCGCGCTGGTTGAACGCCTGTCCTATGCCGACTGCAAGGCACTCTACGCACAGGTCAAGCATACGACCACAAGGGAGGCACGGGCGATTGTGCGGAATTACCTCGACAGGCAGACAACCTGAAGCAGCATCAGGTTGTCTGCCGGGAGAGTGTCGCGCTCATGCCTATGCCATCGATCTTTGCACCACAGTCGGGGCAACAATCATTGCGGATCCGGTTTTCGCGCACAAAGAAACCATACCGCTTGATGAGCAGTGCCTGGCAGGCATAACAATACGTGTTCTCGCCGCCCTCACCCGGCACATTTCCTTCGTAAACGTAGCGCAGGCCGGCGGCAAAACCGATCTTGCGCGCCCGCCGCAGCGTGGCCAGCGGTGTCGGCGAGCGATCCAGCATCTTGTAGGCAGGATAATACTGGGTGACATGCCACGGGATCTCCTCCCCCACAGAACAGATGAACTCCGCGATCTGCGCCAGCTCCTCGTCGGAATCATTTACCCCCGGGATCACGAGCGTCGTGATCTCCAGCCAAACGCCCAGCTCGTGATACAGGCGGATCGCGTCAAGCACCGGCTGCAGGCGGGCACGACTGATGTGCCGGTAGCTTTCTTCCCTGAAAAATTTCAGATCGATATTCGCGCCATCGAGCACAGTGGCCAGTTCGCGCAACGGTGCTTCACTGATGAAGCCATTGCTGACAAAATTGTTCTTCAGTCCCCGCTCGCGTGCCAGCACTGCCGTATCATAGGCCAGTTCGTAGAATATCGTCGGCTCGGTAAAGGTATATGATATAGATTCGCAACCGGTCGCAAGTGCGGCTTCCACCAGCAGCGCCGGGGTAACCTGCTCACCGGGGATCCGCTCGTCCATTGCCTCCAACTGGGGACAGACAGGCTCTCGCATTTGCGTCTCTGCCGGATTGATATGCCCGGGCAGGTGTTCCTTCGGCCATTGCGAGATATGCCAGTTCTGGCAGAAACTGCAACGCATATTACAGCCCACCGTCGATATCGAGTAGGCGCTGGATCCGGGAAGAAAATGAAACAGCGGTTTCTTCTCAATCGGGTTGATCTCGCGGGCAACGACCTTGTCATAGACGAGGGTGTAAAGCTTGCCGCCATAGTTATAGCGCACCCCGCAGGCGCCGCGCGCCCCCTCCGGTATGTGACAGTCGTGCGGGCACAACGTGCACAATACCTTGCCCTCAGCCAGGGCTTCGTAAAAACGCGCCTCGTGCAGTTCTGTCATAAACACCCGCCTTTAAGAAAAGGACGCTGACCGGGCAGTGCCGTTTTCTTGCACATCATCATTACTCCTTCCCGGCACGATAGCTTATATTAAGGACAAGGAGATACCCACTATTGCGCCAGACAAAGACTGTACAAACACCTATCGAACTGCCGGGACATCTGCGGCTGCATCCTATGCATGTATCTGATCTGCCCGCGGTGTATATGCTGGAGAGACGCTGCCAGCCGGATCCGTGGCCACCATGGTTCTTGCGCAGGCTGTTGCGCCAGGGCGCGAGTTGCTGGGTGCTGGAAGATAATGGTGAGATCGTGGGTTTTGGTGTCGTCAGCATGATCAAACATTGGGCCCACATCATGAACATGTGTGTTGCCCCCGGCTACCGACGTCGTGGCCTGGGACGGCGGCTCCTCCTTCACCTGCTGACTATGGCCAAACTTCTGCATGCCCACCACGCCTGGCTCGAGGTGCGACCGACCAACCGGCCCGCTATATTGCTGTACCGCAACACGGGCTTCCGCAAGAAACATATCCGTAAGGACTATTACCATTCGCGTCGTGGCCGCCAGAACGCTATCGTCATGGCACGGCGGTTATAAGCCTGCGTCGTCTCGTTGAAGCCATTTTGACTTGTTGTTTAGCGAGTCAAATCATAAAGATTACGTATCTGATCAGCCAGATCCGTCGCTTCATCATCGGTCATCGTTTCGACCGACATATCAATCGTATCTTTATCCCCAGCCGCCTCCACCCTGGTAAGTTCATCATTAATGGCTTCCAGCCTGTATAGCATTTCATCACTGAGCCCTTCCGGCCCGATATATTGCACTTCAGTCCGATAGGCACTGGCGAGGCGTTCCTGAATGCTGCCCGGGCTATCGAGAATCATCACAGCCTGTTTCAATTGCTCGTGAGTGGAAGCCATCTCTTATCTCCATTTTTCTCGCACATGTATGACATATTCAACAGGGTCAGACGCAGCTATCCCTGTTTTGTTGGCTAGTCAGGGCAGAAACAGACCGTCGTTTGCCCCCAGTCCGGGTGCTCCGCACTGCCGTGCGCCAAACACGCCTGGCGCGCCTCCTCAATCGTCTCGCCATAGAAGTGCTCATGGCAGACACGGCAACGACAGAATTTGGGTTCCTTCTTTATATAATGCGTTGCCTGCGGTTCCGTGTCATTCATGGGCCTCTCCGATTCTCCGCTACTCAACCGCTGATTTCAAAAAGACGTACCGTCCTGGCACAGGCGTGACAGGTGTTTACCCCATTGGAACAGGGTTATTTCCCGGTTGACCGTATTCAGGCCGCTGCACACGATGTCAGGCCTGACAAAAATGATACTACTCCGTTCACCCCTGCCAGGCATCCCCATTAACGAAGTAGTGAGAGCAGGCTGAGTAGTATCCAGCTTCCCTTGCCCTGCGCTCGTCATGTGTAGCCGGGTGGCAGAACAATCGTGCAGGATCAGTTATCATCAAAGTATGGTTAGTTTCGATATGGTTGTTACCCGATGAACCAGACACCTGAACCTGAACAGCGCAAGCGTTACCCCGACTGGCTCATTTATGTGCTGATCGGCCTTGTCATGGCAATCGGCTACTTCTGGTATGCCGGCCCGCCAGAACAACCGGTCAGCCTGTCGATTCCGTACAGCCAGTTCAAGAAACTTGTGGATCAAAACGAGGTGATGGAGGTCCTGATAACAGGCTCCGAAGTCGAGGGCACATTACGTGGCCCGATGTCAATCGGCCCTCTGGGCGAAACAGCTACACAATTCCGCACACGCGTACCGGATTTTGGTGACGAAAAGCTGCTTCCCGCCCTCGAGGAGCACAACGTAAAAGTCAGCATTGGCAAAGAACGCGAGGAGCAGACCTTCCCGACCATCCTGCTGGCGCTGTTGCCCTGGATCATGCTCATCGTTTTTTTCTATTTCATCTATCAGCGTACCGCCAAGACGCTGGGCGGTCGCTTTGGCAAGTCCGGTGACCTGAAAGCATTCCTTGAATCCCCTGCCAAAGAAGCCGGTGTTCCTGAGGTCACTTTCGAGGACGTCGCCGGACAGGAGAATGCCAAACGGGAAGTCGCTGAGCTGGTCGCCTTTCTCAAAAACCCGGAACAGTTTCGCAAGCTCGGTGCGGAAGTCCCGCGCGGGGTCCTGTTAATGGGTGCCCCGGGTACGGGCAAGACCCTGCTGGCCAGGGCCCTCGCCGGTGAAGCCGGCGTGCCCTTCTTTTCCATTTCCGGCTCCGAATTTATCGAGGTGTTTGTCGGGGTCGGCGCCTCCCGCGTACGCAATCTGTTCGTCGCGGCAAAAAAACGGGCCCCCAGCATCATCTTTATCGATGAACTGGATAGCGTGGGCCGTACGCGCGGTACCGGCCTCGGTGGCGGTCATGATGAACGCGAGCAAACCCTGAACCAGATCCTCGCCGAACTGGATGGCTTTACCGGTCGCGAAAACGTCATTGTGCTGGCGGCCACCAACCGCCCGGATGTCCTGGACCCTGCCCTGCTTCGCCCCGGCCGTTTTGATCGCCATGTCATGCTCGACCTGCCCGATCATAAAGACCGCGTTGCTATTCTCAAGGTCCACACCCGCAAGGTGCCCGTGGCGGAAGATGTCGATCTGGACAAAATCGCTGCAGGTACGCCCGGCTTTTCCGGTGCCGATATCAAAAACCTTGTCAACGAAGCTGCCATGCTCGCGGCGCGTCTGCAGCGTGAAGAAGTACTGATGCAGGACTTTGACGAAGCCCGCGACAAACTGTTAATGGGATCTGTACGCACACTCGCCATTCAACCCGAGGAACGTCACCGCCTGGCTGTACACGAGGCAGGCCACACACTGATCGCTTATTACGTACCGCATGCCGATCCGTTGTACAAGGTCTCGATCATTCCCCGTGGCCGCACACTGGGCGGGACGCAACAGTTACCGGAACAGGAACGCCACACCCTGCCCGAAGAGTACCTGCGTGATCGACTGGCCGTTATCCTGGGTGGCCGTAGCGCGGAAAGAGAGTTACTCGATTCGGTGAGTTCCGGGGCAGATGATGATATCCACCAGGCCACCAACCTGGCGCGCGCGATGGTCAGCCGTTGGGGCATGTCCAGTGAGGTGGGCCCCGTGGATCTTCGCGAGAGTGAAGAGCATCCGTTTCTTGGGCGCGAAATCGCCCAGCCACGACGTTACAGTGAACACTCTGCGCAGGTCGTCGACAAGGCAGTACATGACCTGCTGCTGGAGGCAGAACAGCAGGCTGTGCAAATTATTCAAAAGCATCGCGGTCAGCTTGAACAACTGATCAAGCTTCTCGAAGAAAAAGAGACCCTGCACCGTGAAGACATTGAGAGTTGTCTTGGCCCAATGGCCAGCAAAGACTCTTTGAAAAGTATTTCCTGAAAATAACAGCTGCATCAAGCGATCAATGCTTATCATGAAAACCGTTTTATTATATTAAGGAGTATATGTCTCTACAGGGAGCCATAGCCCTATGCTGCTGAATACCCTGACCAGATTATTGCTCGCTTGCCTGCTGTTAACCGTGCAATGCGGCATTGCGACAGCGGCCGGGCGTTATGAATCCGCCCGCCAGGCGATGGTGGAGATCATTGCAGAAGGCGTCAGGGAAACCAGTATCTATATTGACAAGGTGGCCCTGGACCCACGCGTGATGAGCGCCATGGGCAAGGTGCCGCGCCATGAGTTCGTGCCACTGCCTTTACGACCAATCGCCTATGAGAATCGACCGCTGCCCATCGGCTATGGCCAGACCATATCACAGCCCTACATTGTTGCCCTCATGACCGACCTGCTCAAACCGCAAGCTGATGACCGTGCGCTGGAGATAGGAACCGGCTCAGGCTACC
>JASFME010000160.1:0-5359 GCA_050117725.1 Granulosicoccaceae bacterium
GTATTTGCCCAGCACGAGGCGCGACACGCGTTCGAAGTCGATGTGCGGCAGCACGTGCTCGGCGACGAGCCGGTCGGCAATGTTGCGGTCAACCTTGATGCGGTCGCGGTACTCGACCAGGCCATCAACGAGCAGCTGTGATTTTGCCTCGACGAGTTGCTGGGCAGTGTCGTACTGCGCGGCATGGCCCCATGTTGTCACGAACATGAGCAGGCACAGTAATGGTGTTGTGATAAGGCGTGGTTGCATGGTTATTTATTCTTCATCCTTTCCCTGTTTGGCCATTGTATCAATGTTTAGTTCCGACCAGATAGTATCGATACGCTGTTTTACCGCCGCGTCCATGGCAATCGGTTTCCCCCATTCGCGTGTGGTTTCGCCGGGCCACTTGTTGGTCGCGTCAAAGCCGATCTTCGAGCCGAGCCCGGCCACGGGCGAGGCAAAGTCGAGGTAGTCAATCGGCGTGTTGTCGATGATGGTCGTGTCGCGCCCCGGGTCCATGCGCGTGGTCATGGCCCAGATCACGTCCTGCCAGTCGCGCACGTTCACGTCAGCATCGGTGACGATCACGAATTTTGTGTACATAAACTGCCGCAGAAACGACCACACGCCGAACATGACGCGTTTCGCGTGGCCGGCGTACTGTTTTTTCATGCTGACCACGGCCATGCGGTACGAGCAGCCTTCCGGCGGCAGGTAGAAATCGACGATCTCGGGGAACTGCTTTTGCAGGATCGGCACGAACACCTCGTTCAGCGCGACCCCGAGCACGGCCGGTTCGTCGGGCGGCCGCCCCGTGTAGGTGCTGTGGTAGATCGGTTGCTCGCGGTGCGTGATGCGGTCGATGGTGAACACGGGGAAACGCTCGACCTCGTTGTAATAGCCCGTGTGATCGCCAAACGGCCCCTCGTCGGCCATGTCGTCGGGGTGGATGTGGCCCTCGAGCACGAACTCGGCCGAGGCCGGCACCTGCAACCCGGAGCCGAGGCACTGCACGACCTCGGTCTTGCTGCCGCGCAGCAGGCCGGCAAAGGCATACTCGGACAACGTGTCCGGCACGGGCGTGACCGCGCCGAGGATGGTGGCCGGGTCGGCGCCGAGCGCGACGGCGATCGGGAACGGCTCGCCGGGGTGTTGCTGCTGCCAGTCGCGCAGGTCGAGCGCGCCGCCGCGGTGTGCCAGCCAGCGCATGATGACGCGGTTCTTGCCGATCACCTGCTGGCGGTAGATGCCGAGGTTCTGGCGCGGCTTGTCCGGGCCCTTCGTCACGACGAGCCCCCACGTGATGAGCGGCCCGGCATCGCCGGGCCAGCAGGTCTGGATCGGCAGCCGGCCGAGATCGACGTCATCGCCCTCGATAACGTGTGCCTGGCAGGCGGCCTTTTTCACGACCTTCGGCGCCATGTTCAGCACCTGCTTGAACACGGGCAGTTTCTGCCAGGCGTCTTTCATGCCCTTCGGCGGTTCGGGTTCTTTGAGTTGCGCGAGCAGTGTGCCGATGTCGCGCAGTGCGCTGACCGATTCGGCACCCATGCCGAGCGCGACGCGTTGCGGCGTGCCGAACAGGTTGCCGAGCACGGGAATGTCCGAGCCTTTCGCGTTCTCGAACAACAGCGCCGGGCCGCCGGCACGCAGCGTGCGATCGCAGATCTCGGTCATCTCGAGATACGGATCGATCTCCTGCGTGATGCGCCTGAGTTCACCGCGCGCTTCAAGTTGCGCGATGAAGTCGCGCAGGTCCTTGTATTGCATAGTATGTTAGACAGCCCCTGAAATCCGGGCTATAAGGTTAGCAGAGTTGATCTGGCAAAGGCCATAATAAATCAGTGCACGCCCGGCTGTTGCGCACTACTTGTACATAGCCGGTGAGCAGTCGTACCGTATGACAAAGACCACGCCCAATTATTCCTTCCATGCTGTGCTGGTAATGCTCGTGCTGATTGGCATCCTGCTCGTGATGCAGGCAGTGGTGCGTTACAACGACTTCGTCACACACCAGCAACAACTCATGGAAAACGCGGTACACATCGAGGCGAAGGAAATCGCCCGTCTTGTCGATGAGTTGCATAACCAGGTGGCGATCTTTGCCGAAGAAAAATACGAAATCATCAACTTTCTCGCGGCCTACCCGGACAGCGAGGAAATCAGTGCCCACATCAGGCAGAAGGTAAGCGGCCTGTTCCCGGGATACCTGGATATAACAATCTCTGATGAAAATGCCGTACCGCGCTTCAACAGCGGTGAAAAAGATTCAGACATTGTCTGTCTCGCCGACATGGTTGCGTATCTCGACAGTGGCACACGTAGCGATGTCTCGCTTCATGAATACAAGGGCATTTATCACTTCGACATCATGAGCATGTGGGGACGCAGCCGGGTGCGCGGCATTATTCGCATCAGCTTCAAGCCGGAGCTGCTGGCGCGCTCACTGCAAATCAGTGAAGCCGCCGGCCACCGCCTGTTGTTGCTGCATAGCGGGCAGCCTGGACTGGTCGAAGTCACCACCCAGGGCGCCCGGACATTCGCCGGACTGGAAGGCGACGCCCGGCTGGATACCGCGACCCTGGCGCGTATTGGTGCGAGTGAAGACGTGCCGGGCACGCGCTGGCGGCTGGTCGCCCTGCCGCGGCAAAACCTGTACTCCGAGCAGTTGCGGTTTATCCTCGTGCAGACCCTGTCGATCATGCTCGCCATCGGCCTGGTCGGCTGGATCATGGTGCGGCTGATCCGCCGCGCCGAACGGCAGCGACGCCGCTCCGAAGTAAAGCTGCTCAGTGCGACAGAACACCTGCAACAGGCGCTCGACTTCAGCGATGTGTTTATGTGCCGGTGGCGTATCGATACGGATGCATTGCGCTGGTCGGCGAACGCCGGGCAATTGTTCGGCAATGCCTTGCCAGCCACCTTGCAGTCCTATATGCAGCTGGTGGATGAAACGGATCATGACGCGTTGCGCGAGGCCATTGAACATTGCCTTGCCAGCGGCGAACCCTACCAGCATGAACATCGCCTGCATTTGCCGCACGGCGGGACATACTGGATCGAGGCAAGCGGTAACTTCGAACAGAACAGCGACACCGGTGCGACCGAAATGATCAGCCTGGTCAGTGACATTACCGAGCGCAAACAGGCGGAACAACAACGGCTCGAGGCCGAGCAGGCACAGCGTGATACGCTGGTGCGCGAGGTGCATCACCGCATCAAGAATCACCTGCAGGGCGTGGTCGGCCTGTTGCGGCAACATACCAACAAAAGCCCGGCGATTCGCGGCATCATCGATGCGGCTGTCGGCCAGTTGTATTCGGTATCGACCGTGTACGGCCTGCAGTCACGCGACAGCCGCAGCAAGGTGGAGCTGGCGGAGCTGTTAAAACAGATCTGCCGTACCACGCAGGATATGACCGGGGCGCGTATCGACTGTACGCAACAGGACGATCCGCCAAACCCGGCTATACTCAGTGATGACCGCGCCGTGGCCATTGCCCTGATCCTCAATGAGCTCATGGCCAATGCGGTCAAGCATGCGGCTGATGCAGATCGCGCCGAGGTGCAGGTTGGCCTCAGCATTGACGCCGGCACGGCGACCATCAGCATCGATAATACGGCGGCCGCGGTGCCGGCCGATTTTGATTTTGCCGCGGGTACAGGTCTGGGCACCGGCCTGTCATTGATCCGCTCGCTGCTGCCGGGCAAAGGCGCACAACTGGCCATCGCGCCGCGGCAGGGCCGGATGCGCGCGGTACTGGAACTGTGCTCACCCGTTATCAGGAAGGAAGTATGACAACAGAGAACATAAGCAAGGGCGCCCGGTTACTCGTGGCCGACGATGACAGTCTCGTACTGGCGACGCTGACCGCCGGCCTGCGCGATATCGGTTACGAGGTGACCGGTGTCGAAAGCGGCGAGGAAGTGGTGCAGTTGTGTGAGCATGACGCCTACGACCTGGCGCTGCTCGATATGCGCATGCCCGGTCTGTCCGGCCTGGAAACGGTGCAGACCCTGAACGAATCCTGCCAGATCCCGGTGGTGTTCCTGTCCGCGTTTGATGACAGGGAGTACGTCGAGCAGGCCGTGGCGGCCGGTGCGCTCGGTTACCTCGTGAAGCCGGTCGATGTGCACCAGGTTGTGCCGACCATCGAGGCCGCGCTGAACCGCGCCAGGGATATCAGCCAGCTGAAAGATCGTGAAGAGCACCTCAGCCAGGCGCTCAGTGCCGGGCGGGAAACGAATGTCGCGATCGGGATCATCATGTCGCAGACCAACCTGAGTTACGAAGCGGCGGAAAAGGCGCTGCGCAATTTTTCCCGTGCCAACCGCGAGCGCATGAACACGGTCTCGGCAAAACTCGTCGCCGCGAGCAACAGCCTGAACCGGCTGGTTGACGAGATCCAGGGCTATGCCGAGGCGGGCGAGCACTGACAGGACAGAAGTCAGTCGTCAGTTGGCAGTCATAAAAGAAGGCGGTTATTTGCTGGTGGCTTGCTGAAAAGACTACAAAATCTTTTACCAGCTACTGCCAACTTCCTGATCATGTATCAGTAGTTAATAATATTTTTCTGTTTGTTGACAGATGAGTGACATGCCCGTTAATTTAGCAAGCCTTCAGTGACGGGCCACACCCTCGCCCGTTACACCATCGAAAGCATGCTGCCCAACCCCTCGCAGTATGCGTCAACAACAGGCCTCACTTCCGCCTGAACTTTACTGACTGGTTCTGAACCGGGTGGAAGCCCTGTGTTGCCTGTTACGCTGAAACAGACTTCACATTTTTTCTGCTCACTTGAGGCGACTGTGCCGACAAGGATTATGTCGTGCAGCGCGTATTCGCTAATGAATACCGGCCCCGGTTCAGTGTGAACTCATAATAATAAAAATATACATGGTGAGGAGAAACTTGATGGATAGGCGCAACTTTCTGAAGTTGGGCGTTGCAGGTGCGGTATTGAGCGGAACAGGTGCGCTGACCTGGATCCCGCGCGCGCATGCGGCGACGATCAGCAAAACATTTTATATCACCGAGGGCCTGGTACGGCAGATTGACGGCACGGATGTGTATTTCCGTGGTTTCAGTCGTTCCGATGCCGAGCTGAATGTGCCGGGTGAACACATGATCGTGCAGGAAGGCGACACGGTGCGCATCACGATCATCAATACGCTGAATACCGATCATCGTTTCGTGATTGACGGCATGGTCGACAGTGGCACGGTCCGCGCCGGACGCTCGACATCCGTATCATTCACGGCGCGCAACCCCGGCACGCACTTTTACTATGACAGCCGCAATGCACCGTACAACCGCCTGTCCGGACTGCACGGTGGTTTTGCGGTCATGCCGAGCGGCCGCAGTGACCAGTTGTTC
>JASFME010000161.1:0-5348 GCA_050117725.1 Granulosicoccaceae bacterium
CAGTGGCAGAACGACCCCTTCCGGCTGACCGAGGCCGACAACCGTCTGTACGGTCTTGGCACGTCGGACATGAAAGGTTTTTTTGCCCTCGCCATCGAGGCGGCGCGCCACCGCCAGGCGAGCGATCTGCAACAGCCCCTGATCATTCTCGCCACCGCCGACGAGGAAAGCTCGATGGACGGCGCGAAGGAACTGGTGCGTCTCGGTCGTCCCAAAGCGCGTTACGCGGTGATCGGTGAGCCGACAGGACTGCGCCCGGTGCATATGCACAAGGGGATCCTCATGGAGGCCATCCATGTCCACGGCCACGCGGGGCATTCCAGCAACCCGGCGCTGGGCGCCAATGCCCTGGAAGGCATGCACAAGGTGCTCGGCGATCTGCTCGCCTGGCGCGACGAACTGCATGAAAAGCACAGCGACCGCCGCTTTGCGGTACCGGTACCCACCCTCAACCTCGGCCACATCCATGGCGGTGACAACCCCAACCGCATCTGCGGCCACTGCGCGTTGCACTTCGACCTGCGGCCATTGCCGGGCATGGATCTCGATGACCTGCGCCATACTGTCGACCATCGCCTGGCAACACTGCTGGCCGACAGCCCGTTACGCGCCGAACGCCAGTCTCTCATCGACGGCACGCCCGCCATGCACACGCCCGTCGACTCGGCTATCGTGCAGGCAGCCGAACGACTCACCGGCCACACCGCCGAAGCCGTCGCCTTTTGCACCGAGGGCCCGTACCTGAACGCCCTCGGCATGGACAGCATCATCCTCGGCCCCGGCGACATCGCCCAGGCCCATCAGCCCGATGAATACCTGTCCCTGGACCGCATCCGGCCGACACTGGACCTGTTGACGCATCTCATTGATCAGTTCTGTGTCCGGCCCCGCTCGTGACGGCGAAAAACAAACACCTTTTGTAGCTACCCGGCCCGGCGCAGCGTCTAGAAAAACTCGGCTTCGAGTTCGAGGTAAATGCGGTAGGCATTGCCGCGGTTACTGGCCTTGAAGGCAGGCATGCCCTCGTACGCTGACCAGTCGGTATTGTTATAGGCCTCGTCGAAAGGCGTCAGATCCTGCACGGCCTCAGTCATCGCATCGATCACATATTCGAGATAGCCTTTGGTAAAGGCCAGTGCATGGGCGACATCGGTTTCCGCCTCGCCATGGCCGGGAATAATAAAACGCGGTGGCGGTTGCAGCGTGCCGAGGTAGTCCAGGCCCTTGAGCCAGTTACGCACATCCGTCTCCGGGCTGTCGAGAAACGGGATACGGCCCTTGTAGATGACATCGCCGCTGAACAGCACACCGTGTTCCCTGACCAGCATGATACTGTCGCCCGGTGCATGGGCCGGGCCCAGGTGGCGCACCTCGAAGCTCAGGCCACCCAGTGTAAAGGTGTAGTCCTTTTCAAACGTCACATCCGGCGGCACGAGAAAGGTCTTTTCGTCCACCCACGGAAACAGCGCCTCACGCCGTTGTTCCAGCCGCCGCTGGCCGGCCTCGCCCTGGCTGTCGCGCGTGCCACCCACATAGCCGAGTGCCTGGCGCTGGGCGATGACCTCGGGATCGCCGCCATGCTGCTGGAAGGCCTGCAGACCGTAGATGTGATCCGCGTGGTAATGACTGATGATAACTTTTTTGATGGGCTGGTCCGTGACTTCACGAATGCGCTGGAGCAGGCGGTAACCGAGTGCCGGCGTGCCCAGCGCATCATAGACCACAACGCCCTCCTCCGTGACCACGAAACCGGCGTTGGAGGTATGCCCCTCGTTGTCGGCACCGGGCACACCGGATTTGCCGATGACGTAATACACCGGGGCATCGGGGACCTGGTGCAGTGTGAACGGCAGGCTGACCGGGCCATAGGGCGTGGCCACGGGCGCCGCCGCGGCCAATTGAGCCAGGACAAACAGGCCGAGCAGCGGCAACATGAGACGCCTAGCGCATGTAAACATGGTGCTCCTCCTGTTGCAGGCGAATGATCTCCGCATCGGCCATGGGCACGACCTCGACAAAACCATGGATGTCTTCGGGCTTGAAGCCGTGGCCCTGGGCGGCCAGCTTGCACATGCGGAAGCGAATATTGCCGCTGTTGATGAGACTCTGGGCGCGGGCCATGAGTTCCTTGTGCTTGTCATAATTTTTTATCGCGAAAAACGGGATTTCATTGCCGTGCAGCACCATAACAATCGAGGAATCGAACGGATCGGCCTCGTAGAGTGTGTTCAGGTAACTGACCCGGTCCAGCACATTCGTGAATGCCGAGACACTGGATACGGCAACGTCATAGACCACCTTGTGCGGCGCGTAGGCAATCTCCTCGACCTCGGCGCGGCCCCACGGGGCATTGTCATCGGCGGCCAGCGCCAGCGATGCCGGCAGCAACAAACAGGCGAGTAACAGGCAGGCTCCGGTTTTCATGCATCTGACTCCTTGTATTTTATGTTCCATATATTTACCAGCATAACGCAATAATGAGACAACATAGTGGCACCCGTCTCATGTGGAGATCTGCAACGGTCATTTAGTCATGAGCTGGACAAACAGCGCGAATTCTTGAAAAGCCATGCAATGACACCAACAATCCCTTATACCCTGCTTATAATGCTTTATTTTATGCGTGTCATACATTATCTCCCTGTGGATAAAACACCAGGCCAAGAGCCCTACTCGTTTTAATTGATATTTTGTGCACCATTCTAGTGCCCGCATAAATTATACGGGTTAATAGGTAATATTACGTGTACAAACATCATTCAGCTGAAATACTATGTACATAAACTGATAACCGGTTTCTGGTACAACCGGCCGGTAACCATCAAGGATAGGTAGCGTGAAAAGTATTCGGACGTTGCTATCGGGTCTCCGCTCAAAGGTCATGCTAATCGTCCTGGCATGCAGCCTGCCGCTACTGGTTGTCTCCCTCTATTCACTTCAGGAACTGCACACACTCGCCACGAAAAAAGCTGAGCGTGATGCCAAGCGACTTGCGACCAGGCTGGTTCGTGATGAGCAACGATGGATGGCAGGTGCCAACCAACTTCTCAAGACCCTGGCGGAATCCTCGTCAATACAGAAGAATGATCCCGGCGCATGCAACCGGTTCCTCGCCGATATACAACAACACGACCCTAGCCATGAGAACCTCCTAGTCCTCAATACAAATGGCCAGGCTGAATGCAGCGCAGTGCCTCTTGTGGAACAACGGAATTTTATTGCTGAGTCATTTTATTATCGTGCCCTGAAGAACAAAGGTTTTGCCACTGGCGACTTTCGACTGGACCCTGTTACGAACAAGACGGTGATCGATTTTGCCTATGCGAATTTTGCATCAGACCACTTGAAAAAGGTATTGGTACTCACAGTTAGCGTGGACTGGTTCAAGGAATTGGTCGACGGTGAACAGATACCGAAACACGCATCCGTCGTGGTCCTGGATCCGGGGTACAACGTGCTGTATATCCACAAGGAATTGCATGACTGGTTGGGCAAGAACGTTACCGACAGTGCAATGGCACGTACGCTCAAAGCAAACGGCCCCAAGACCACGGGAGTATTAAAGGGGTTGGACGGCAAGCGGCGCCTGTATACCTTTCATACCCTGAATGGCAAGTTAGGCGGTCATCACGATACATCGCGAATGGTCCTGGCGTTGGGGGTACCATTGAATCAGGCCTACGAAGGTGTTGATGAGATCGTCATGCGGTATCTGCTAGTTACGAGTATTGCCCTCGCAGCCCTGTTATTGTTTGGCTGGTTGGGCAGTGGCCTCCTGTTGCGCAAACTGGATAGGCTTGTAGAGATGACATGCAATATCGCCGGTGGGAATTATGCTGCACGTATAGAAGGGCTGCATGGCCGGGACGAAGTAACAAGGCTGGCACAGAGTTTCAATGATATGGCCGATACGCTGCAAACACAGCTCTTGGAGCTTGAGAGAATCAGCCGCGCACGCAAGATGTTGCAGATGATCAACCGCGCAATTGTTCACATCCAGGATGAAGATGAACTCATCAACACGGTATGTCAAATCGCTATCGAACAAGGCTTTTTCCAGGCAGCCTGGATTGGCAGCGTTAACTGGGAGGAAAACCTGGTACAGCAGCGGGCCCTGATTGTTGTTAAACCTGACTCTGCCGAGGGGACGGGTGGCGTCAGGCTCGATACCCACAAACTAAACCCCGGCATTGTGCAGCGGGTCATTGAATCAAAACACGAGATAATAGTTAACGATATAAAAACCAGCAATGTTGCACTGCCATTTCGCCTGCACGGCAATAACGAGGTCAAGTCTGCTATTGCCTTGCCGCTTCAGTTAGATGGCGCTGTAGAGGATATAGTTTTGTTTACCGCCGGCGAAACCAATGCTTTCAATAATCAAGAGCTCGAAGTTATGAAGGAAGTGGCAGAAGACGTTTCCCTGGGGCTGGCACATATCAGGCTGGCCAAGCAGGTCAGCTACCTGTCGCATCATGATCCCATCACCGGATTATTCAACCGCGAGTCATATATAACCAGGCTGCAAAGGGCAATCGAGCACGCAGAAAATACACGTCACTATGTATCAGTGGTAGCGCTACGCATTGACAATGCTGATCAACTCAGTGAATTGTACGGCATTCATGCGCTTAACCGAATTCTTCTACATATCGCCAGATCGCTCATGGAGATACTCCATGAGAATGATGTAGTAGCCAGTATCGGGGCTTATCAATTTGGCATTATCCTGCCTGATTTGAAAAAACGACAGGATGCTGCTTACGTGGCAGAGAAGATAAGAGACAACCTGTCGACAATGATACATCTGGGTCCTGACTATATATCCACGACCATCAGTGCAGGCTTTTCACTTTACCCCCAGGACGGCGCCACCCCGGATGAACTCATGACGAATGCCGAATTGGCACTGACCAGAAATCCGGATGAGAGCAAAAACTCGTTCGAGTTTTACTCGCCTGAATATTCTTCCCATGTCCTGGAGCGGCGCAAAATCACGCAAGAACTTTCCCATGCGCTAGAGCGCAAGGAACTCAGGGCAGTGTATCAACCGGTCGTGGACACACGTGAGGGCTGTGTAGTGGGGGTTGAGGCGCTGATGCGCTGGGAAAGTGAAGCTCTTGGCAACGTGATGCCATCTCGATTTATTCCGGTAGCAGAGCATACCGGAGATATCAGGTTCTTCGGCCACTGGATATTAACGACGGCCTGTCAGCAATACGAACACTGGCATAATAATGGTGCGCCAGTACATATGGCAGTAAACGTATCAGTGAAACAATTACTGGACAATGACTTTACAGATGCTGTGATCGGGCTGAAGGCGGCTATTTCTTCTGAGACAATAC
>JASFME010000162.1:0-5327 GCA_050117725.1 Granulosicoccaceae bacterium
TACTGCGCGCGTTTTGTCAGGTAAGTAGACAGTTGGCAGATGACAGTCTGCAGTTTATGCGTGATTGCACAGCGAATACGTGAGGCGTCAGGAGTAAGAAGTGAGGTGTAAGGTGAGCCTTGTTATTTCACCCTGGTAACACCGTACACTTTTACTGCCCACTGCCCACTGCCCACTGCCCACTGCCCACTGCAAACCGCCTGCATTTTTCGTCTATAATCGCCACTGGTTTTTCATTTATAGCAGGCGACACCGACATGGCCGTGGGACTGACAGCACCCGAATCACTTCTGAGCATCGATGGCATCCGCATCGGCACGGCATGTGCCGGTATCAAGTATGCCGATCGCCGCGACCTCGTTGTGTTTGCCATCGACGAAGGGGCCGAATGTACCGCCGTGTTCACGCGCAATGCCTTTTGTGCCGCGCCGGTTATTGTCGCGCGTGAACACCTGGCCGATACCACTCCACGCCTGCTCGTGATCAACAGTGGTAACGCCAATGCCGGTACCGGCAAGGCCGGTCTTGAAGCAGCACGGGCGAGCTGTGTCGCCGCCGCGGCGCAGCTCGCCGTCAGTCCCGGGCAGGTGTTACCGTTTTCGACCGGCGTGATTGGTGAACCTCTGCCCGTGGACAAGATCACGGCGGCCTTGCCGGCAGCGATCAATGCGCTGGCTGCGGACAACTGGCTGGCTGCGGCTACGGCGATCATGACCACGGATACCGTGGCCAAGGGTATATCGCGCACGGTCATGCTCGACGGGGCCGAGGTGAGCATAACCGGTATCGCCAAGGGTGCGGGCATGATCCGGCCGGACATGGCGACCATGCTCGCCTATATCGGCACGGATGCGAATGTCAGCGACCAGGTGTTGCGGCAGATCCTGCATGATGCCACGCGCGTCTCCTTCAACCGCATCACGGTTGATGGTGATACCTCGACCAATGATGCCTGCGTGCTCATTGCCACGGGCAAGGCGGCGCATGCGCAGCTGACGCAGACCGATGGTCATGATTACCGTGCCTTGCGTGATGCTGTGGTCGAGGTGTGCCAGGTGCTGGCACAGGCCATAATCCGTGATGGTGAGGGGGCCACCCGCCTGTTGACCATTGATGTTTACGGCGGTGCGAGTGAGGCCGAGTGCGAACAGGTGGCTTTCACGATTGCCCACTCACCGCTGGTGAAGACCGCCCTGTTTGCCGGTGACCCGAACTGGGGTCGGATCCTCGCCGCGGTCGGGCGAGCCGGTGTCGAGGCGATGGATCTCGAGGCGGTCAGCATCTATCTCGATGATGTCTGTATCGTACAGCAGGGTGGTCGCGCCGCAGATTACACCGAGGAACAGGGTCAGGCCGTCATGGCGCAGCCCGAGTTATCGGTGAAGGTCGATCTGGGCAGAGGGACGGAGCAGGTCCGGGTGTGGACGTGTGACCTTTCCTACGATTACGTGCGCATTAACGCCGAATACCGGACCTGAATATGGCCTCGCGCCTGCATGTGGTCGCCGGCGTGATCGTGGACGGGCAAGGGCGTGTGCTCGTCTCCAGGCGCCCACGGCATGTTCACCAGGGCGGTTTGTGGGAATTCCCCGGTGGCAAGCTGGAACCGGGAGAAGCTGCGGCAGAGGGTCTGCGGCGGGAATTGCACGAGGAACTGGGCATTACAGTCACCTCCCTGCGGCCATTACTGCGTATTGCCCATGATTACCCGGATAAATCGGTACTCCTGGATGTCTGGCGCATCACCGCATTCGACGGTGTCCCGCATGGCCGTGAGGGGCAGCCCGTGAAGTGGTTACATCCCACTGAACTTGATAGCCATGAGTTCCCGGCGGCCAACCAGCCGATAGTGCGTGCCGCGCAATTACCCGATTGTTACCTGATCACGCCCGAACCCGCTCCCGGCTTGTTCGATGATTTTCTGTCGTCGCTTGACCTGGCACTGCAGCGCGGCATACGGCTCGTGCAATTACGTGCCCATAGCCTTGACGAACAGTCATATATCCGGCTGGCGAAGAGCGTTTTACAGCATTGCCGCGAGCATGGCGCACGGCTCATACTGAACCGTGATCCGGGAATGCTCGAACGCGTGGATGCAGATGGGCTGCACCTGACAACGACACGCTTGCAAGCACTCACGGCGCGCCCGGTACCACAGGACAAATGGCTGGCAACATCCTGCCATAACCGGGAGGAATTGCTGCATGCGGCGCGTATCGGCGCCGACTTTGCCGTGCTGGCGCCAGTGCAGGCAACACGTAGCCACCCGCAGGCCACGCCACTGGGGTGGCAGCAGTTTGCCGGCCTGGCAGAACTTGCACAGATGCCCGTGTACGCACTGGGCGGGATGACTGAAGAAGACCTGGAAACTGCCTGGCAACATGGCGCGCAGGGTATCGCGGCGATCCGCGGCCTGTGGCAAGAGCCGGGTAACTGAAGTGGGCAGTTATCAGTAGGCAGTTAACAGAAATGCTATAATTATTATTATGTACCTGCAAAGTTAGCTTTTTATCCGTAATTCTCATGCCTGTTACCGTCAATTGCCCGACCTGTCAGCAACTCGTGGAATGGACCGATGAGTCCGAATGGAGACCGTTCTGCAGTGAACGGTGCCAACTCATTGACCTGGGCGCGTGGGCTGACGAGAGTTATATGATCGAGGGTAAGTCAGTCATGCCTGAAAATCTTGAAGAGTAAATAAAAAAAAACCGCTTTCTTTCTGCCAACCGCCAACTGATGACTGTAAACTTTTTTACAGCACGCAGCAGGCCAGGTGAAAATCGACATCCTCCTCCGCCTGTACCGGGCGTTGTTCCATTGACGGCATGCGCATGAAGCGGATGGTAAAACGGTGCTTGCCTGCACTGACTTCGGCGAAATAGCCGCTATCCCGGGGCAAAAATACGCGAAGCAGCTGGTACGGGATGCTCGTATCAAGTGATTGCTGGTAATAGCCGGCTTCGGCGCATACTGGCTGGGGCGGGGTGCTTTGCCGGATGATGCGCAAAATCAGGCATACGGCATCATGCAGCGCATCATATTCATGGTGCCAGGCCAGCAGATCCCGTTGGCGTTGCTCGGGCGACTGCTGCAGCCAGTAGTGGTAGGCGGGCAGGTCGAAACCGCAACTGCCGCCGGCAATGGTGCTGCGCTGCCGTATGCTGTTCAGGAATTCGTTGTTTTTCAGCTTCTGACCAATCTGGCCGTCTATGGCATGCAGGCGGTCGATCACCCCATCGAGTTCGTCGAGAATGTCCCGCAGCGCATTCGTGTCAACATTCGGATTGCGCTCGTAGCCGGTCAGTCGCGTCGCATGGCGTTCAAGCTCCTTGAGGGCTTCACTGCGCACGTCGTTGCGTGCCAGCACATTCTGGATATCAAGCAGGACATCCAGTGCTGCCCGGCTGTCCCATAGCGTGTTTTCACCTGACAGACGGAAGCTGGCCTGCTGGAACAGGTGCTCCAATCGCAGCAAGGTGCGAATACGCTCGTTCAGGGGTTGTTCGTAGATAACCGCGTTCACTGGGCCCGTCTATGCCTTGGCTGGGTTGTAAGATGGATGGACTCGGCCGCCAGGGGGCGACACTGTCCAACAATAATAAAGCGCGCGCCGCCGCTTAGCAAAGCGTACGGTAATACTGGTCTAGAGCCGTGACGGCAGCCAGTGTATCAGCCGGGTCGCCTGTATTGTCGATGACATCATCGGCCTCCTGCAGCCGGCTGCTGCGGTCAAGTTGGGCTGCGAGGATGGCGCGCACCAGGGTTTCATCCAGCTGGTCGCGTTGCATGACTCGCTCGACCTGCAGAGACTCCGGGCAGTCGACGACGAGAATACGGTCAACCAGGTCCTGCATCCCGGTTTCGATCAGCAGTGGCATTACGACGATGACATAACAGGCTTGCTGCCGGCCAAGCCATGCCAGGATGCGATCCCTCACCAGTGGATGCAGGATCGCTTCAAGTTGCGCCCGTTTAGCAGGGTCGTGGAAGACCTGCTCACGCAGTTGCGCCCGATCCAGTTCACCCCCGTCAGTGAGAATAGACGCGCCGAAGGTTTGTGCGATGCTTGCCAGTGCCGGGCTGCCGGGCGCGACCAGATCGCGGGCAACTTGATCGGCATCCATGACAGGAATATCACGTTGGCGGAATAACCCGGCGACCGTGGACTTGCCCGAGCCGATGCCACCTGTCAGGCCGATGACGAGCATGCTTTACAGGCCGGCGTAGTCGAGATACAGGTTGACGAGTTGCTCGCCCCACAGCATCGTGATCCAGCCTGCCGCAGCGAGGTAGGGGCCGAACGGAATCGGCAGATTGCGATCACGACCGCGCACCACAATCAGGCTAATGCCGACTACCGCGCCGACCAGCGAGGACAACAGCACGATGGTTGGCAAGGCCTGCCAACCAAACCAGGCACCGAAGACGGCGAGCAGCTTGAAATCACCATACCCCATGCCTTCCTTGCCGGTCAGAATGCGAAAGGTATGGTACACGAGCCACAGTGACAGGTAACCGGCGACCGCACCGATGATCGCCACATGGGGGGCAACGAACAGGGGGACGAGGCTGAATAACAGGCCGAGCCACAGGTAGGGCAGGGTAATCGTGTCTGGTAGCAACTGCGTATCAAAGTCGATGACACTGAGCGCGATCAGTGCCCAGGTCAACAGGAGTGCCGCGCCGGCCTGCCAGGTAAAACCGAAATGCCAGGCGACGATAGCGGTGAGAATTGCCGTGACCAGCTCAATGACAGGATAACGCAGGCTGATCGATGTGCCACACGCCTTACAACGGCCTTTCAGAAACAGATAACTGAATACCGGGATGTTTTCCAGTGCCGTGATCATGTGGCCGCACTGCGGGCAGCGTGAACGGGGCGTGACGAGGTTGAATGTTTCGTGTTGTTCGACTTCACCACCAAACAGTTCGCTACATTGCTTGCGCCAGTCGCGTTCAAGCATGACCGGCAGGCGCAGTATGACGACGTTGAGAAAACTGCCTATCAGCAGGCCGAATACAAAACAGGCCGCGATAAACACGGCCTGGTTGGAAGCAAAATATTCTATGACTGTCATTATTGTTATTCGTTAACCCCGGCCGTGTTTAAATCGTTTCACCAATCTTGAAGATGGGCAGGTACATGGCAACGACCATGCCGCCGATAAGTCCGCCGAGTACCACCATGATCAGTGGTTCCATCAGGCTGCTCAGGGCGTCGACCATATTGTCGACTTCTTCTTCGTAGAAGTCTGCGACCTTGCTCAGCATGTTATCCAGTGAACCGGCCTCTTCGCCGATGGCGGTCATCTGTACAACCATATTCG
>JASFME010000163.1:0-5260 GCA_050117725.1 Granulosicoccaceae bacterium
CGCGAGTTCCTTTTGCAACAGTGCAGGTGCTTCCGGCTTGTAAAACAGCCGGCTTTCAAAATCGAGGCCCGGCGACAGATCAAGGTAGGCGTGCGTGGGCCGGGCGAAACAATACACGCAACCATGTTCGCAACCCTTGTACGGATTGATGGAGCGATCAAACGGTACATCCGGTGACTGGTTGTAACTGATGATCGTCTTGCTTGCATCCACGGTCAGGGATGTGACCAGGCTTTCCAGGGGTTGTTCCAGACTACCCCAGCCATCGTCGATCACTTCACGGCTGTGGCCCGTGTAACGATTGTCCGGTGACAAGGTCGCGCCGCGACCGCGTCGTGCATCCTGTCCGCCCTTTGCCATTGTCTCAGAACCCTGAACGTGTACCCTGTGCAATAGAATATCAACCGCCCCGACGCGCGGTTCAGTATCGGGCACGATCCGAATGGTGCGCTACTGGCAACGTTATGCTCGGGCCACAAAGGCGATCAATTGTAATGCGGAGGAATGATCAAACCTTGCTTGAACCGTGGACATGCCAGTCCCAGGCACAATCGAGATGGCCTCGCACCGCCATGATACCGTTCAGACCGTCTTCGAGCATGGCATGTACCGGCGGGCGATCCTGGAAACGGTTATTCCGTCGACGCATCCACATCGCGCCGGCCTGTTCATTCAACGGGTTCGAGGTATGCAAGGCATCGGCGATACCGAGCAGGTGCTCGATACGTTCATCGATCGCCCCACCCTCCGGCAGGGGTTTGACACCTTCGCGCATACCGCGAATTGCGCGCGTGCGCGTGCTGTCTGGCAGGGCCAGCATGTCGATTTTGTCAGCATCGGACACGCCCCAGTCATCCAGCATCTGAATGATAAGCGGGGTCAGGTCGAGACGTTGCTGCGGGGAAAACTGCATAAAAAGTACCAGCTGTTGCGATGTAATACTGGCAAAGTTTACCACAGCACCAACCAGTTTGCCGGCAGTAGCCTTCCTGTTTATAGGGATATGGCAAGCCGATTGGCACTGTATAATGCTGCGGCAGGCAGTATGACAAAAACACAGGGGGAACACAGATGCGAGCCATAACCATCACCACGCCAGGTGACAGTCAGGTGCTGAACATGGCGGACATGCCTGAGCCAGCACTGAAGAGGGACTCCCAGTTACTGGTGCGGCTCAAGGCAGCCGGTATCAATCCGATTGACACGAAGATCCGCGGCGCCATGGATCGTTTCCCGGTGCAAAATCCCTGCATCCTCGGTTGCGACGGGGCAGGCATCGTCGAGGCCGTCGGCACACAGGTTAAACGCTTCCGCCCCGGTGATGAAGTGTACTTCTGCCAGCCCCCTTTTAACGATCGACAGGGCACCTACGCCGAACTGTGTGTCGTTGATGAAGCCTTTGTCGCGCCCAAACCAAAGTCACTGGATTTTGCCCATGCCGCCGCCGCACCGCTCGTGCTGATCACGGCATGGGAAGCACTGTACGATCGCGCCTGGCTCGAAGATGCGCAACGTGTCCTGATCCATGCCGGTGCCGGCGGGGTCGGTCATGTTGCCATCCAGCTGGCCAGGGCCGCTGGTGCCAGCGTGGCCACCACGGTAAGCACACCGGACAAGGCAGCGCTGGTCGCGGCACTCGGTGCCGACAAGGTCATCCGTTACCGTGATGAAGATGTGGTACAGGCGGTCATGGCCTGGAGCGAAGGTACAGGTGCCGATATCGTGTTCGATACGCTCGGTGACGATGTCTTCAAACTCAGCGTCAGTTGCGCAAAGCTGTATGGCCAGCTTGTCACGATCCTGACCCCACCGCCTGATATGGACTGGAGCGAGGCCCGCCTGAGAAACCTGAGTGTCAGCCAGGAACTTATGCTCAGCCCGACCCTGCTCGAAGCAACCGATGCGCAACGTCTGCAGGGCAACATTCTCAGGCAATGCACGCGCCTGTTCGATAACGATGAACTCAAGATCGTGGTGGCGAAACAATTCAGCCTGGAACAGGCCGCCGAGGCGCATCGCTTTCTCGAGGACGAACACCCGGCCGGCAAGCTCGTGCTGACGATCGACTAGCATTCCCAATCAATCCGGTCAGGTCGTGACCTGACCCTGACGATATGGATTAGGACCTTCGGACTAATAAGTATATAAGGATATACTTACGTATCTTGTCGCAGTTTACCGATACCGTAATTTTCCACCACCGCCTACTCTTTTCCCTGGCAACACAGTACAGCGTTTCACATTCACAGAAACACCAGCCCGGGGGTGTCACATGAAAACACTGAAGAGTATTGTTCTTACCGCAGGCCTGATCGTTAGTGGTAACACCATGGCGACGGATAACTGTCCGCTCGAACTACCCACCGAAAAACTGCTCGACTGCATCGTCGTGGAAGGTGCCGGTGACTGGTATCCGACCGAGGCAGTACTGGCGGAAATTCGGGCCGAAAAGGCCGCATCCAAAGTCGCTGCATCGGAAAACAATTAAACGGCGACACGCGATCACTACCTGTCCGGAAAAGATGCACCCGTCACCTGTGACGGGTGTTTTTTTCATCATCAATCATATATTGGACACCCGTGCCCCCCAGTCCGCAGTAACCCGCCGGGTTCTTGTGCAGGTATTGCTGGTGATAATCCTCGGCATAGTAGAATTCCGGCGCATCGAGTATTTCCGTGGTAATCGTGCCGCGTCCGGCCGCACGTAATGCCTCGTTGTAAACCTGCTTCGAGGCTTCGGCCAGCTGTTTTTGTTCGCTGTTATAACAATAAATCCCGGAACGGTATTGCGTGCCGATGTCATTGCCCTGCCGCATGCCCTGGGTCGGGTCATGTGCTTCCCAGAATACTTTCAACAACTGCTCGTAGCTGATTTTCCCGGGGTCATACACAACCAGTACCACTTCATTGTGCCCGGTTTGCCCGGTGCACACTTCCTGGTAGGTCGGGTTGGGTGTATAGCCGGCGGCATAGCCAACGGCTGTGGAATAAACACCCTCGGTTTGCCAGAATTTGCGCTCCGCACCCCAGAAACAGCCCAGCCCGAACATCGCGAGTTGCATTTGCGCCGGGAACGGCGGTGAGAGTGGATTGTGATTGACGGCATGACGTGATGGCACCGGCATGGGCGTATCACGGCCCGGCAGTGCCTCGTCGCTAGACGGCATAGCTGATTTATTACCCGAACCAAATATCATGTCATCATCCTGTTATTATCCTGCGGTGCAATATGGTTTGGGCCACTCGCATAAAGTCACGCTGACTCCCATGCATGCAGTATAATGATTTTTTTTGGAGTGAAGCTAACAGTACGCCGGTTGTATTATGCAAAGCAAATCCAGGCCATCGCGCGGTTTTGTCCGCAAACTCATCCTTATCAAACTGCTGTTTATTATCGCTGTTGCCATTATTCTCTACCTGGCCTGGCCTGACTAACCGACTCATGACGAAGAAACTTGCCACCATCACTATCGGCATCGCCATGCTGGCGGGCGGTTTGTACTTCCTGTTTAACGACCCGGGCACTGGCCAAACACCACTGCAAACCATGAGCAGCAGGATCTTTTCCCTGCCTTTTTTGCTTGTTATTGCCGGACTGTTTGCCAGTCTGTATGGATTACTGGGCGGAGTGCGCTTCAGCAAGCCGGTGTATCTGCTGATTGGCGCAAGCATGTTTATTGCTGGAGCGAGCTTTGTGTATGGCGACACAGGGATGCTACAAAATGGTGCACAAACGCGTGATGTGCTGTTCTCGCCGGGTATAGTCCTGATGGGCGCCAGCTTATATATAATTATCATGACACTGCTTGGCAAGCGTATCTAGCTTGCGCGAAACCGGACATTGAGTATATTCAGAGACATTATCGATGGTTTATATGACAACTGATTCTTATGAGTAATACAGAAAGCACCATTCTTGTCGTTGATGATGTCGAGGAGAATACCCTTCTCATCAGTCGCATGCTCAAACATGATAACTATCAGGTGCAAACCGCCAGTAACGGCCGCGAGGCCTGCGATATTCTGAAGAGCGAACGCATTGATCTGGTCCTTCTCGACATCAATATGCCCTTCATCGACGGCATCACGGTACTGAAACAGAAGCAGGAAAACCCGGCGCTCGCCGCTATCCCGGTTGTGATGCTGACGGCACTCGACGATCCTGATACCGCACTCGAATGTATGCGCATCGGCGCCTGTGGCTTCGTCAGCAAACCATTCAGCCGGCACTCACTGACGCAGCAGATTAAATTCTGCCTGGAAAAAGTCACATAAGATTCAGAGACGGGCCCTGACAATACCCGCAATCTCCTCATCAGAGAGGACGATCGGGTTGGTTCGCATACTGCTGCCGCGTGAATGGGCCACAACCTGCTCAATACCGGCCTCATCCAGGCCGTATTCACTCAACCCTGGTAGCTGCATACGTTGCGTCCATGAGGCCAGTGTATCGACGAGTGCTGTCCAGGCCTCCTGTGGATTACGAATGCGTCGCTCGCACACAATCTCGGCAAGCCGCGCATACCTGGCCAGAGCCGGGTTGTCCGGTTCGCGGCCACGCATGGCCTCGATATTCACTCGCGTACACTCGGCCACGAGCGTGCCACAGACAACGCCGTGCGGGATCGGGTAAAACGCACCGAGCGGTGAGGCCAGGCCATGTACCGAACCGAGCCCGGTCTGCGCCAGGTTCACCCCGGACAGCCATGCGGCATAGGCCATTTTTTCACGATAAGCCGAGGTAGCTTCAGGTAGCTCGGCGTGTTCATACCATGGCAACAAGGCATCGCGCGCGGCACGGATACCGTCGATATTCAGCGCATCACACCAGCGGTTATTGCGCGTCGAGACGTAGGATTCCAGGAGCTGGGTCAGGGCATCCATACCGTTCGCGGCAATCAGCTCGCGCGGGCAGGTTGCCAGCAGATCCGGATCGATCACCGCATACTCGGCTACGAGCTTGTCGTCGCGGAAGGATTTCTTGAAACCGTCAGCACCCTGGATAGTCAGTACAGCATTCTTCGTCGCCTCGCTGCCGGTGCCGGCCGTGGTCGGCACGGCAATCAACGGCACCGTCGGTCCACGATAGGGCAGTTCCAGTCCGACACCTTCGAGATAATCCATGACGGTGCGACCGACCCTGAGCAAACCGGCGATGGCCTTGGCGGCATCAAGCGGACTGCCGCCACCGATGCCGACCACGACATCGATGCCATCATCCTTGTGCAGTTCGACCAGTTCATCGACCAGCAACGGTGAA